>DAOVNN010000193.1 GCA_030630165.1 Candidatus Krumholzibacteriota bacterium | reverse complement strand
GTCGTCGACGGTATGACCCTCGTTATCGATACTGCGCCCGGCGACACAGACATGGACGCGAGAAGACAACGGCACGTCGACGGTTTCAGGGAGAGATCCCGAAGGGCAATCCGCAGGGCGGTGGACAATCCGCCGGCCGCATCGGACTATGTGTTCGCCGACATCGCGGTCGAGGAGAGCAGCCGCGCTTTCCTGCCTTCATATATGCCGGGGATGGAGGGAAGCGCTGTCCGGTATCTTATCATCACGAATGAGGAAATGGAGTCGGAGTTCCAGCGGCTGGCAGACTGGAAGACGCAGAAAGGCATTCCCGCCGTTGTCAGGACCGTCGAGTGGATCGAACAGAACACACGGGCCGGCTCCGATCTCGGTGAGACGATAAGGAATTTTATACGTGAAGCGTATGAGAAGTGGGGCGTCGAATATGTGCTTCTTGGGGGCGACACCGATGTGATACCTGAGAGATTCGCGTGCGTGGGATTCTATACGGGCGATCTCATCCCTACCGACATGTATTACGAGTGCCTCGACGGGACCTGGAACGCCGATGGAGATTCACTCTGGGCAGAGGGATTCCATTCTCTGAGCGATCCCGGAGACGACGCGGACCTCTACGCAGAGGTCTATGCGGGCCGGTTGCCCGCCTCCTCGGCAGCCGACGCTCGCATTGTGGTGGACAAGACGATCGGGTACGAGGCTCCGTCCGACACTACCTACAAGTCGGATTATCTGCTGCTCGGAGAGGTGATCTCGCCATCGGATTATACCCCCGGCGACTATATAGTCACAGACGGCGGTGATTATCTACAGGCCATTCATGACCTCTATCTGGACCCCGATCCGGACATTACATCTGTCAGGCTTTTTGAGAACTATCCCGCATTTCCCGGCGCCCAGGAACTGACGATGGCATCGGCGCTCGCCGGCATGGATGCGGGTGTGAACCACGTGATTCATGCGGGCCACGGCGGCAAGTACAACATGTCCATGGGCAACGGCAGTATCCTCAACGGCGATGCCGGGAATGTGGTCAACGGCACCGAGACCTTCTCGATGTATCTTTTAAACTGCAACAATGTCGCATTCGATACCGACTGTATCGCAGAGTACTTCCTGTTGAACCGTACCGGTGGCGCTTTCGCGGTTACCGGGTCGAGCAGGTCTGCATTTCCGACTGCGTCAATGATCTACATGAACGAGTATTATTCGCTGCTCTTTCTGGCTGATATCGTACAGCTCGGCAGGGTACATGTGAAGTCGCGTGAACCATTTACTGCGGCCGCATACGGGGAAACATCCGATCGCTGGACACACTTTATCTACAACTACCTTGGCGACCCGGAAGCTAACATGTACCGCGGCAGTCCGGGGATCCTGGATGTTACTGCGCCAGGTACCGTTCCGTTCGGGCACAACGAGATCGTGATCCAGGTAGACAGCGACGGCGCTCCCTTCGATTCTGCATATGTGTGCCTTTACAAGGATGATGACGACTATCAGTACGGATTTACTGATGCAGCAGGACAGGTCACTTTCGATGATTTCCTCTGCAGGGATTCGGGGACGATAACAGTCACTGTTACAGGAATGGATCACTGCAGGCACTCCACATCGATTGCTGTCGATCCCGAAGCGGCTGCATATCTCAGGGTTAACAGGAGCATCCCGAACGACGATACCGGCGGTAATGGTGACGGCGTCATCGATGCAGGCGAGACCGTCAGGCTGTGGATCGAATTGTTCAATTCCGGTGATACTCCGGGAGAGAAGCTGTGGGTCCGGATCTCCACTTCCGATCCGGTTGTAACTGTGAATAACGGTATTTCCACATATCCGGACATACCTTCCGGAGGATACGCGTTCAACAATTCATCAATATTACTTACCGTCGATCCCGGGCTGGCCGATGAGACGCCGGTGGAATTCCTGGTCGAGGTATTCGATTCGACCGGAGGATACTGGACAGAGAATCTCGCGCACGAGATCCACGCTCCCGATATAGAACTGTTCGTGAACACGATGACAGACAGCGTGCCTTATGGAGACGGGAATGGCGTCATCAATGACGGCGAGGGATTCCTTCTGCGGATCGGCGTAAAGAATTTCGGCACCGGAACGGCCAGCGGGCTGCAGGGAAAGATAAGAGCGGAAGATGCCGGGATCACAATCGTCGACAGCATTGCCGCTTACGGAGATCTCGAATCGATGGAGACAGAGTTCGGAAGCGGCTTCACCCTTTCGGAGCAATTCGTATTGATATCGAATCATTTCATATTCGAGCTGACCGACGTTCACGGCAGGACATTCACGCACCGGATGGAACTCCGTGGTCCGGATGCGCCCGTAGGACTGTCTCTCGATTCGAGCGTAGGTCCCGATCAGATACACGCCACATGGCATGTGCCCGATTCCCTCGAGGCTTACAGATATATCGTCTATCATTCTAAAGTTTCCGGAGGGCCGTATGAGCCCGCTGGCCCGGATATGCTCTTTCACTGCCTCTTCCGGGACCGCGACCTGGAATTCAGCACCCGATACTACCTCGTTGTCTCGTGCGTTGATTCATGCGGCAACGTCGGCAGCCTCAGTGATGAGGTCTCGGAGACGACCAATCCGCCGCAGCTCAGCGGCTGGCCTAACTCGGTCGATCAGGGCTCCTCGTGCAGTCCCGCGGTAGCAGACATAGACGGGGACACACATGCGGACATCGTCTTCGGGGCAGGGAATATCTTCGCCTGGGACGGGATGGGGTTCGAGCTTATCGATGGGGACAATCAGCCCATCACGTGGGGCGTCTTTGCCACCGAGGGAAACAATTATACCGCGTCGATCGCCGTTGGCGAGCTGAACGGAGACCCCGGGGCAGAGATCGTGGGAGCGTCCTGGGACACAAAGGAGATATTCGTCTTTACCCGTGATGGAAGCATTGTGCCCGGATGGCCGAAAGTCACCAGGGATATCGTATGGGCGAGTCCGGTGATCGGCGATTTCGACGGGGATGATGATCTCGAGGTGATAGCGTACGACGTCGACGGGACCGTATACGTCTGGCATCACGACGGGACAGAGCTTATGGACGGGGACGATGATCCGGCAACGGACGGACCCTTCTTCGCTGCCGGGGTGGCATCGGATGGCTGGCACGTCTCCACTCCCGCGCTTGCCGATATGGATGAGGACGGCATCGTGGAGATGATCGTCGCCGCGCCGGATGATTCGATCTACTGCCTCAACCATGACCGCACGGCTGTGCCGGGGTGGCCGGTTCCGGTGATAGATCCCGGAGCCGGAGTCGGGGCGAGTCCCGTGGTCGGGGACATCGATGGAGATTCCCGTCCCGAGGTCATAATCCAGAATACATTGGCGCGCGTCCAGGGGCTGAATCACGATGGCACAAGCATGCCCGGCTGGCCGCAGTGGGTCAACGGCAACATCTTCTTCGCCGGTTCCTGCGCCCTGGCCGATCTCACCGGTGACGGGAGACTCGAGGTGGTCGTGCCGGGGATGGACGGCAATTGCTATATATTCCGATACGACGGCTCCTCCATGCCGGGATGGCCTAAGGAATACTCTTCCAGCGGCGGGACAGAATCCTCGCCGGTAATCGCGGATATCAATGGCGATGGAAGCCTCGATATCATTCTTGGGGGAGAGAACGGCAGGATCAGCGCATGGGATATAGATGGAAATTACCTCGCGGGATTCCCCATACAGTTGAAGAACTTTATCAGAGGTACGCCCGTAGTCAGGGATATCGATCTTGACGGTGATCTCGAGCTGATCGTCGCCTGCTGGGACGAGAACATTTACATATGGGATCTCGAAGCCGACCACTACTACGGATGCGTTCAGTGGAGCGGGTTCCACGGAAACAGTTTCAACAGTGGCTGGAAGGAGCTTGTGGCGCGTACGGACGCAGGGGTAACTGCATGGATGTACGAACTCACAGGCAGCAATCTCCGGCTCACATGGTCGGTCGCGGGTGAAGAGGAGGAGTGGGATCTGCTGCGCCGCTCAAAGGATAAGGAGTTCGAACTGGTGGCATCCGGTCTCCGGAAGGATGGAGCGGGGACGATCACCTGGACTGACGCGGCGGTAGAGGAAGGGCTCTTCTACGAGTACCGGCTGGAATCGGAGGGCGGCCTGAACAGGGCGGAGACCGGGTGGATAGAGATCCCGGTGGCAAACGCAAGGCTCTATCAGAATCATCCGAATCCCTTTAATCCCGGTACGACGATAGCGTTTACCATTCCCGGACAGTCATCGGTGAGAAGAAACGCATTGTTGAGCATCTACGATGTGAGGGGTATCCTCGTGAAGACGCTGGTCAACGGTCCAGTTGCCGGAGGCAGGCACGAAGTGAGCTGGGATGGCAGGAACAGCCGCGGTATCGGTGTATCCAGTGGTGTTTACTTCGCGAAGTTCGCGACAGGTGGGTACAGTTCTGTGAGAAAAATGGTGCTTGTCCGGTGATATGGATCAGGCTGGAAAGCCTGGGCGGAGACGGGCAAGAAGGCGAAGTAGATGTCGTACAAGTAGGTGTGAGATATTCTACCTGCTAAGTATATAATTCAGGCAACATTTCACCGTATTATGTGTACAATTAGATAACACTTGACCGGTGAGATGGTACATATCCGGGAGGGAAATGATGATGTCAAAGAGCGGCTTGATATTTGTGGTTATAGTGTTGCTGACAGCCGGTGTGGCGGATCCGGTATTGAGTAATACAAGGACGATCGACGAGGTCCTCAGCGGTGACCTCGTCAGGATCGGGGATTCTTTTATTGCCCGGCTGACCGGGATAAAAGTACCGCCCCGCAATGAGATCATGGGGTACAAGATCTATGATTTCACGAAGAAGGAGATCGAAGGGAAGAAGATCAAGCTCTTCACCTGGACAACCGATAACACTGCGGCGGGAATCGTGCGTGACGGGAACGACCACGCGTTCGTCCAGATCTACTACGGCAAGGGTATGGAGACGAGCTTCAACGAGGTCCTGCTGAAGAAGGGTTACGCCAGGGTGGACAAGGAATTCCTGCCCGACGACCTGAAGCACTATCTCGAGCTTGAGAAGGAAGCGCGCGAAGAAGGTCTTGGCATCTGGGCTGAAGAGAAGTAAGTCTCCGCCCCTGGTGGTTGGTGATCCGAAAGCGAAGCGCGTATCTGATACGATCCGAATAATGCCTTGGTAATACTGCCCGATCGGGAGTATATTGTATATGCAGCCTGTCTCCATATTCCCTTACCGGTCGCACTCCCTGGACACATATCGGTACAGGAACCTGGTCCCGGGCTTTGACTTGGAACTCAATCGGCAAGGGAGCCCCACCGTTGAATATATTGCTCATAGCGCCGGATTTCCCCGGCACATTCTGGAGCTTCATCCACGCGCTGAAGTTCGTAAACAAGAAATCCTCGCATCCGCCCCTGGGCCTGCTGACCGTATCTTCGCTCCTCCCTGAAACCTGGCAGCGGCGTCTTGTCGATCTGTCTGTAAGGAAACTCAAAGACAAAGATATTGAGTGGGCCGACATGGTCTTTATCGGGGCGATGTCGATACAGAGGGATTCCGCGGTCGAGATCATCGACAGGTGCGGAAGTTACGGCAAGAAGATAGTCGCGGGCGGACCGCTCTTTACTGCCTCTTATGACGAGTTCGAGGGTGTCGATCATTTTGTGCTCGACGAAGCCGAGATCACGCTGCCGCTCTTTCTCGCCGACCTGGAGCGGGGTGAGCCCAAACCGGTCTACCTGGCCGATGAGCGTCC
>DAOVNN010000184.1 GCA_030630165.1 Candidatus Krumholzibacteriota bacterium | reverse complement strand
GCTGTTTGTAAGCGAATGCCATGCCGAACCGTTGTAACCTTCGAAATCTGTGCCGGACCAGCGGATCGTGCCAGTGTTGGTGTTCGCTGTCGTACCGAGCCTTATGGCTCCTTCGACGTCGAGCTTCTCGAGTGGCGAAAGACTGCCGATCCCTACATTGCCCTCGGACGGGAAGACATTGTCGTCCCCGAAAACGGCCAAGGTGCTGAAAGCGTATCCTGATGGCGTGAAAAGCCGCCTGGGTTCCAGTTCATCCCCGCCCCCGATCGCTATCGAGAGATATAGCGGCACGTTGAACTGTTCATCGATCAGCACACTGCTTCCGAGGGTCGCGTTGAAGATACCCTTGCTTACGTTAACGGCGATTGTCTCTTCCCATAGGTGCGATCCCTCCGTGGCGACATCATAGATCCTGAATGTGATGTTGTAGACACCGTCAGATACAACGACACCCATGTCGTCTGTCAGCACTCCCTGGTAGCTCATCAGCCTTGGTATCTGCGCCGAAATCGGAAGCGTGGTGATTATCAGGACTGTCAGTGTTATCAGTATCCTTTTCATGTCAGTATTCCTTCCTTCCCGGTTTATCGCATCATCACGAGTTTGCGGGTCTGAGTCCTCTTCCCGCACACCAGGCGGTAGAGATACACCCCTGAGGAGACACTGCTCCCGGCATCGTTCGTACCGTTCCAGTGGAGAGTGTGCCTGCCGCCTTCCATCTGCCGGTCGGCTAGTGTCCTGATCCTTCTGCCCTGGACGTCGAATATCTCAAGCCGCACTTTGTCGGGGCCGGGCAAGTAGAACGAGATCGAAGTCGAAGGGTTGAACGGATTTGGATAGTTCTGGTAGAGAGTCAGCGGGATTGACGGCACGGAAACGGAAAGGGCGAAAGAAATGAATTCCCTGCCGTCCTGTACGCCCCCGACCTGGTAGGTGTAAGTCTTGCCAGGCAGCACTGATTCGTCGAGGTAGATGTTCGTTCCAGCTGTTCCGAAAGGTGTGTCGTTGAGTCTCTCGAACCTGTCGGGGCTTTCGCCATCGCCCCTGTAGACGTTGAAACCGTTGAACGATCCTGACACGGAAGCGATCCATTTCAGTTTGACCGCGCCGTGACTCAGGTTCCCCGAGAAAGAGGCGATCGCGATTTCTATCGAAGAGGACAGCCCCGCGATCTGCCAGAATCCGGGAAGGACCGCGTTGTCCTGCCCCGTTACATCGTGGGTCTGCAATTCTCCGACAGTGAACCATACGTTATGGCTGCCGCTCGCTGTTCCCCCGCAGGTGCCCTGAACGTCGTGCAGTACCATATACTGCGCTGTTCCAGCGACAGGATAAAGTGCAATAAGGGGGACCAGGACGAGCAGAATCCGCCTTATACCTCTCATCGAGACCTCCGGATGATGTTTTATAATAATAGGAACCGCTTAGAGTGTGATTATCCTTCAGGAAGGCCAGAGATTTCAAGTGAATACCGGTGAGCTGATGATCATGCTGATGAAAGGGCGGGCCATACGGCCCGCCCTTTTTTTTGGATTCGATATGGTGCGGATCCTACTTGTTGCCGAGCTCCGATTCAAGCGCGGCGATCCGGTCCCTCATCGCAGCGAGTTCGCGTTCTACACGGTCGCTGTTAAAAGCTTCGGCTTCCCTCCGCTCGAGCGCCGGGTCTGAATCGGAAGGCGCACTTCCGTACGACGCGGAGAGGGCATCGACGAAACCGTACGCGGTAGGGATGTAGAGCGCGGTAAGCGAGGATCTATTCACCGAGACCACGCCCGAGTACTCCGATCCGATCAGATAGTAAGTAAAGGCGCCCCCGTCGGCCACCTCGAACAGGCCGTGAACGGTGACGGGGAAATTGTAGACTCCCGTCTGGAGGCCGGCGTCGAGCTTCAGGTCGTTGTTCTGGGCACTGGGGTAGCTTGTCTGGTTGGCCGAAACGCCCAAGCGCCCGTGATCGGCCGTGCCGGAGGTATGGTCGATCTGGACCTCGGCCGTTCCCCAGACGATGACGTATCCGGCCGCGGGTACAGTGACGGTCCTGCCTGCGACGGAGGTGATGCCTGTGTCGAGATTGTATGTGACCGCTCTCCAGTCGTATCCTGCCCCCGGCTCGTCGAGGATCTCCGGCGCAGAAATGGCATCGGGGGGCAGCTCGACCGATTCGTTACCTTCGGCGCTCGCGTCAAGGGTGATTGCGGTAGTTGTGCCCAGGATGTCGACCCTTGTTCCTTGCAGTCCGAGGTAGTTTCCGTTGACAAGGAATCCGTCACTGGCTGCGTTCCGTTTCAGAGACATGAATCCGCCGGTGTCGGAATCGGATTCCAGGGTCCCGGACTGGTTCCCTGCATTGTCGTACATTCCGAAGTAGTATCCCGAAGGCCCGCCGTAGACCATCGATATCAGCGCTCCGCTGTTCGCCGAATATGTCAGGATATCTCCATCCCCTGTTATTTCCATCCTTCTGGCATTGCCGGTGACGAGGTACATTGGTTCCATGGCCCCCGTCTGCAGCATCAGGGCGCCCGCATCGGTGCCTGCTTCAATCTGCGAGAGACCGGCTAACGGTATGCCCCCTGCCGTCGTGCCGCTTCTGCTCGGTCCATATTTCACCAGCCTGAGGTAGTCGTATGTTCCATTGCTGGTCTGGATCTCTATGGCAGCATTACCGGTCGGCATGTTCGATTCGACTCTCTCCACGGGTGTCGTTCCGTAGACGTGCAGCTCCGCGCCAGGTGCGATGGTGCCTATTCCGACCCCGCTGTCTGTGTTCGTAAGATTGGAGCTGGCGACCCAGTCGCCGCCGTCGAATCTCAGGGTCTGGTTTATTGTTCCGGCCGGGAGGCCTCCGGCGGTGAACGAGTTCCAGCTGCTTCCGTTGTAACCCTCGAAATTGCTCCCTGTCCACCTGATCGTTCCGGCGTTGCTGCTCGCGGAGGTCCCCAGTCTCAGGCCGCCAGGTATGTTGAGAGATTCGAGAATCGGTGTATTGGCAAAACCTGCCCAGCCGGCCTGTGTGACTGTCATTGCGGGATTGCTGTTGAGAGTGAGCTTCCAGTTGTAGCCCGAGTCGAGGTAGTGATATCCGCGAATTGTGCCGGTTCTCTGATATCCATACATGGGATTCCCGGTGCCTGTGGCATTGACGTATATCGATGCCCACGAACCGTCGTCGCTGTCCACCTGAAGGGCCACCTGACCAGCCGAATTATTTACGATATGGAGGGGAGATGTCGGCGAAACGGTCCCGATACCGATACCGGTGCCGTTGTTGTACAGGTTGCTTGTTGCCGCCCAGTCGACGCCGTCGTGATGGAGCGTCTGGCCCGAGGTCCCCGCAGGGAGGCCGCTCCCACCGCCTGTAGTAAGCGAATTCCAGACCGAGCCGTCGTATCCCTCGAAGTCTGTGCCCGTCCACCTGAGCGTTCCGGCGTTCGTATTCGCCGTCGTGCCGAGCCTTATGGCTCCGCCGACATCGAGTTTTTCAAGCGGTGACAGGTTGTCGATCCCGAAACTGCCGTCAGGCATCATGCGGTGGGAATAGGTGCCGCCGAGAGAAAACGTGATGCCCTGCCCGGTCAGGGTCCCGAGGAAGAGGTCGCCTCCGGCGGCCTTCCTGATCCTTGCCTCCGTCACTGTCGCCATCTTGAAGTCGATCACGCTCTGGCTGCCCACGTTCTGGATCAGAAGTGCGGGCATATTGGAGTCACTTATGCTTGTATAGATGTGAAGAGGAGCTTCCGGGTTCATCAGCCCTATACCAACATCGCCTGTGGCCGGGAATATGTTGCTGACCCCGTATAATGCCCGGGCGCTGAACGCATAGGCGTTCGCAGTAAATATACGCCTCGGTGAAAGTTCACCCCCGCCGTCGATCTCCAGCGCGAGATAGAGGGGCTTGTCGAAAGCTTCTTCAATAATAATAACGTGCCCCAGGGTCGTGTTGAATATTCCCTTGCTCACGTTGACGGCGATCGTCTCCTCCCAGAGGTGCGATCCCCCGGACGGTACGTCGTAGAGCCTGAATGTCATGCTGTACGAGCCGTCCGAAACGACGACGCCCATGTCGTCTGTCAGCACGCCCTGGTAGTTTATCAGCCTCGGGATCTGCCCCGATGCAGGGACGGCCAGCATGATTACTGCGAGTATTATCAGAATTGTTTTCATCTCCGTTTTTCCTTTCGTTATCTATCTCATCATCACGAGTTTTCGAGTCAGGGATCTCTTGCCGCTTACGAGACGGTAGAGATAGATGCCGGATGACACCTTCCTTCCGGCGTCGTTAACGCCGTTCCAGTGGAGCGTGTGTCTGCCGCCATCCATCTGCCGGTCGACAAGCGTTCTGATCCTTCTCCCCTGAACATCGAAGATCTCCAGGCGGACCCTGTCGGGACCGGGCATGTAAAACGAGATCGAAGTCGAAGGATTGAACGGATTGGGATAGTTCTGGTAGAGAGTCAGCGGTATTGAGGGCACATCGACGGAGAGGGTGAAGGAGAGGAACTCCCTGTCGCCCTGTACGCCCCCGACCTGGTAGGTATAAGTCCTGCCGGGCAGGGCCGACTCGTCGAGGTAGATGTTCGTTCCCGAAGTTCCGAAAGGCTCATCGTTGAGCTTCTCGAATCGATCGGGGTTTTCACCCTCTCCACGGTAGACATTGAAGCCGTCGAGCGATCCTGCCGCAGTGGCTGTCCATCTCAGCTCTACCGCGCCATTGCTCAGGTTCCCTGAGAACGAAGCGATCGCGACTTCGACCGACGAGGACAGCGCCGCGATCTGCCAGAATCCAGGCAGGACCGTATTGTCCGGTCCCGTCTTGTAGAAGATCTGCATCTCGCCCGCCGTGAACCATACGTTGTGACTCCCGCTCGCCGTTCCCCCTGCACTTCCCTGCACGTCGTGCAGCACCTGATACTGTGCTGATGCGACGACAGGACACAGCACAATAAGGGGGACCAGTACGAGCAGGGCCCGTCTCATCTCTCTCATCGAGACCTCCTGTTTGAATTGTTCCTGACAACGTTGGAATGTCCGTGTTTTCCTGTGTTTTCAACCGCTTATAAAAGCAGAATCCCATATATCGATCTGGTAAAGCAAGGGAAAATCCCCGTAGCGGAATCGTCGCAGATCCATGCTCCTGTCAGCCGCCCGACTTTACTTGACATTGCCGCGTACGGGTGATAGCATCTTCTCGAATCAATCAGAGATTTTCAGGACCAGGAACAGCCGCCACTGCATCTGTGTCGCTGCCTCTTCTTCCGTAACCGTAATGGTTCCGTTTTCGGTGCCGTTACGGGGGAACTGCTCCAGGTCTCTTTCTTTCTAAATCAGTCTGCGATGGCCTGCGGCCGTATGACCGCAGGGTTTATGGGGTTTTGCAGCAGCAGACTTATGAGCGGTCCTAAACTATCAGTGTTATTCAACAATCAGCAAAGCGGAAGCAGTGCGCTTACCGGCCTGTCGTACTGTGTGCCAGGGGGGTGAGACGAGCAACAGGGCCATAATCTCAACAACGGGTCCTTGCCAACCGATAGCTTGGGCCCATAGCGCAAGAGGGGGATTCAATATGACAGGGAAGAGAGTTTCTTTCCTCGTTCTTCTCCTTTGCCTCGCTATCTGTCTTTCCGCCGTCTCGGCGCAGGACCTTTCACTGCAGAAAGACAATGGAAAGACCATCCGAATCGTCCAGGAGGGCGTTCCTTCCGAATTCGATGCTGACCAGTGGCTCGGTGGCGGCGAGTTTCAGCTCGCCGGCAGCCTGGGCTTCACTCCTCCCCGTGTGATACCGGGACCGGCTCCCGAGCCGTATCCCAACGTGCATGTCTGGGAGAAGAGGATTGAGCAGCTCGGCATTTCGCACGCGGAATGCGACGGCATCTACTTTCAGACCGGCAAGATCTGGGTACCGAACAAGAAGATCTTTGTCGTCTGGAAGATCAGGATACCGATGGCCTCCATGAGGGAGGCATCCGAATTCGAGCAGGATCTGAACGTAGCTCTCTGGGTCGACTGGAACCTCAGCGGGGACTGGGAAAAGAACGAAGAG
>DAOVNN010000157.1 GCA_030630165.1 Candidatus Krumholzibacteriota bacterium | reverse complement strand
GGCCGCTAGAATCGGATTGACACGGGCCCAAACCGTTGCTATATTTACTTCTCTAACCAGATACGCGGGGTCGTAGTTCAGTTTGGTTAGAACGCCGGCCTGTCACGCCGGAGGTCGCGAGTTCGAGTCTCGTCGGCCCCGTTTTTTAAAAGTAAAAGGCAGGACATCCGTCCTGCCTTTTACTTTATTTATAAACGGCCCGAGGGCCTGTCAGAGACATGTGTCTCTAGTAACCGCCGCCGCCGCGACGTTCTTCGCGGGGCTTTGCCTCGCTGACCTTGAGGGGGCGTCCGTCGAGATCCTTGCCGTTCATCGCGGCGATAGCCTTGTCGGCTTCCTCGTCGTTATCCATCTCGACAAAGCCGAAGCCTCTCGAGCGCTCGGTGATCCTGTCCTTGATGACGCGGGCAGCCTTGATGGTGCCGTGAGGGGAGAACAGGTCGTTAAGCTCATCGTCGGTCGTCGAGAAGGGAAGATTCCCCACGTAGATGTTCTTGGCCATTTTCTTTCGGGTCCTTTCGAATCTAAAACAATGCTAAACAGTCGGTTCCTGCCGCGGAGCGGCAGTCAGATTGCTGTCGAGTTCGGGAACCACCTCTCTTTCATCTGCGGCTTGCCGTGGTTCAAGACCTGAAATCATGCACGCGCGCAGCTGCGGCATGCTTCCCCGGTTCGAGGCAGTCATCGATTCAGAATAGTCCTGGAAATGATAAGGCAGGAATCAGAACTGTACCGAATGGCTCCTGGACCTGGCCGATCTTTGAACGTGAGAATAACCCTTTAACAATCTCCTTGTTTGTACGAAATACTGATAAGAATATACACTATATCGTCAAACCGTTTCCACAAAAAACTTACCATTTCAGGCGGAGGCTGATATTCTCAGCCGGAAGACAACCGTATGAAACGCACCTTGCCATGGAGGTATCCGTGAATACAAGAGTGATGACCGCTATAGCCGCAGTCCTTCTCATCGCGGCAGTCATTCCCGCTGCGCTCGATGCGTGTACGACAATAATGGTCGGAAGGAAAGCTTCGGTCGACGGTTCCGTCACCACTTCCCACACCTGCGACAGCAGGATCGACAGGACCTGGTTCGAACTTGTTCCTCCGGGGAGACATCGCGGCGGATCTGTCTGCGGCGTCTACTCGGGCCTGAGGTTCATGAAGTTCCCCGGAGATACGGCGGGCGTAAGGGTCACCGTGGAGATCCCGCAGGGCGAACGGACTCACGGATATATCAACACAGCGTATCCGTGCATGAACGACCGCCAGCTCGCCGTCGGCGAATCGACTTTCGGCGGGAGGAAAGAGCTGAGGAACAAGGCGTCGGGCTTTTCCTGCGAGGAACTGTGCCGGATTGCTCTCGAAAGGGCGGCGACCTGCAGGGAGGCGATCATGGTCATCGGCGAACTGGTCGCTGAGTACGGGTACAACGACGGAGGAGAGTGTCTCACATTTGCCGACACGCGGGAAGCGTGGGAGTTCGAGATCATCGGATGCGGCGAGGACTGTGTCGGCGCCGTGTGGGTGGCGCAGCGGATACCGGACGACCATGTCGGCGTAAATGCCAACGCGGCGAGGATCCTCGAGATAGACCTCGACGATACAGATCATTTCATGGCTTCGGACAATATCTTCGATGTTGCGATCGAGAGGGGCTACTGGGACCCGGGATCAGGCGAGCCCTTCAGGTTTGCCTATGCATATAACCCCGGTGGGCGCAACAGCATGGCTGCCCGCCGCCGCGAATGGAGGGTCTTCGACCTTCTCGCTCCCTCGCTAGAGCTCGACCCGAACGACAAGGACTATCCCTTCTCGATAAAACCCGACACGCTCGTCACGGTCGCGCAGCTGATGGAGATATTCCGCGACACATTCGAGGGTACCGAGTACGACATGACGAAGTTCATGTACGTCGAGAGCGAACCGGGAAAGTTCGAGAAGAGCCCTTACGCCAATCCCTTCATGCACTATGACATGATGCCCCTTTTCAAGATAAACGGCGGCTGGAACAGGATGGGCGAGAGGTGCATCGCGAGGTATTACTGCACCTATATAACGATCACGCAGTCGCGCTCATCGCTCCCCGACCCTGTAGGGGGACTCGTCTGGTTCGGCTGGGACAATCCGGCCCAGACGGCGTTCGTACCGGTCTACTGCGGGATCACAGACATCCCCGATTCCTGGAAGCTCTGCGGGCGCGCGGCGTTCGACCGTGAATGCGCCTGGTGGGCGTTCAACCGCGTCTCCGACCTCTCGGCGCAGAAGTGGGGACAGATGAGGGTCGAGGTCGACTCGGTCCGGACCACCTTTGAAGAGGAAGCATTCGCGAAACAGGCAGAGGTGGAGAAGAAGGCCGCCGAACTCTTCGCGAAGTCTCCGAAGAAGGCTCAGAAGTATCTCACAGGTTACACGGGAGAGTTTGCCGACAGGGCAACGAAGGCATACTGGGATCTCGGCGATCATCTCTTCTGGAAATACACGGGCAAGTTCTAGTTGCATGAAACGGCCGGTTCGCCGCATCATAGCGGTGAACCGGATAATTACATAATCGGAAAGAGAGAGTGACCATGGCCAAAGCATCCATCATCGAGGAGAAACGCTGGTTCCGGTGGCTGATCCTCCTGATCATCAGCATGCTGATGTTCGGCTCATACTACGTCTACGACGCCATGAGCCCGATCAACGATTACATCCAGACCGAGATGAAGATCGACAACACGAAGTTCGGGCTGCTGGCTACATTTTATTCGCTGCCGAACCTCCTGTTCCTGGTCGTGGTGGCGGGATTTCTGCTCGACAGGATAGGGGTGAGGAAGGCAGGGACGCTCTATGCTTTTCTCATCCTGTTCGGTTCTCTGCTGACGACTATCGGGGCAGGCAGATCGTTTGTCCTCATGCTGGTCGGCCGCGCCGTCTTCGGTATCGGGTCGGAGGCAGCGATCCTTGTGACGAACAAGGTGCTGGCGAGGTGGTTCAAGGGCAGGGAGCTCGGTTTCGCCTTCGGTCTCAATATAACGGTGATGCGGCTCGGCTCGATACTCGCGCTGAACAGTGCGGCGCAGATATCCAATACATTCGGGTCGTGGCGATATGCGCTATGGGTAGGCACTGCAGTGACACTTGTCTCATTCCTCATGTTCCTCGTATATCTGATGATCGACCGGAACGTCGATTCCGCGATCGAAGGGGGCAACGAGGAGAAGATCACAATCGGTGATATCAGGAAGCTCGGCTCGGCCTTCTGGCTCATTTCCTTCCTCTGCGTGACCTTCTACTCGGCAGTATTCCCCTTTACGGTCCACGCGCCGAGGTTCCTTCAGAAGAAATTCAATATGAGCCCGGCGATGGGAGGGCAGTACACCTCGTATATCATGACGGCCTCGATGATATTCACGCCCATCCTGGGGCTTTTAGTGGACAAGTTCGGGCGCAGGGGGAGGATGATGATCGTCGGCTCGCTGATGATCATCCCGGCTCATCTGCTGCTGGGGCTGACGCGCGTCCACCCGGCCGTAGGCTTTATCCTGCTCGGGTGCGCATTCTCGCTCGTACCGGCTGCGCTCTGGCCCGCCGTGCCGATCCTGGTCAGGGAGAAATTCCTCGGGACGGCGTACGGCATCATAGGCTGGGTCCAGAATATCGGCCTGACGATATTTCCCTTCCTTGCCGGCTGGCTCGTCGATCAGTCGGGAGATGATGTCGTGCAGGGATATTCGAACATGGAATGGATGTTTGCCTCTCTGAGTATCGCCGGGCTGGTCTTCGCGATCATGCTGCTTGTCGTTGACAAAAGGCACGGCACGGGCCTCGAACTGCCGACGAGTATCGCGCAGGCGAAAGCCGACGAAACGATGGGGCAATAGAGCCGGTGCGGCAAAGCCGCAATGGCATATAAATAAAAGAGCGGAGGGCGTTTGCCCTCCGCTTTCATTTTTTATCCGGATTTCAACCGTGGATCACTTCCCGGTTATCTTCAGGATGTCCTCTTCGAGTGTGCCCTCGGGTGTTTCCTCGATCCTGCCCAGCTCCTCGTCGCCACGGTAGAAGATGATCGTCGCGACCCTTTCTACTGCGTAGTATTTTTTCACCGCGTCGGACCAGTCGAGCAGTTTCCGGTCTATGCCCATCTTCACGGTGAACCGCGAGCTTCCGACAGCCATCATTTCCACCTTGTCGACCGGGTATCCGATCTGCTCGAGGATCTTCCAGAGGCGCGGGACCTCGCGGCGCGAGTCGCCGCACCACGTCCCGAGGACGATCTTTATATCCACATCGAGCATTTCGTCCTCGAGCGCCGCAACGGTCTCGTCGTCGGGCTCGTACTCGAAATAATCCCTGTCCCAGTCGTTTATCTGCTCAGTGATGTCTGCCCTCGTCACGCTGCCGAAGAGTACGGGGCCGCGGTCCTCGATCTCGACGGTGGTCGCTTCGATTTTTCCCGGTTCTTCCGCTTCATCGATCGGCGGGTAGATCGAGTCCCACCACTCCGGCTCTTTCTTGAGGTACTTGTCGAACCACGAGATGATCGCGTCGTTCCAGATCTTCCTCTTCCTGTAGTCGAGGATGAAGTGGTTCTGGTCGGCGAAGCGGAGGTACTCGACCTCCCTGCCGAGGATCTTCAGCGCGGTATACATCTGCTCGCTCTCGCCGGGCGGGACGTTCGTGTCCGAGCCTCCGTGGAGGAGCAGAAGGGGAGTGACGATCTTGTCCGCATGGAAGAGGGGGCTCTGGTCTACATATACCCTCGGATTGTTCCAGGGGTAGCTCTCGGCTGCCGAGACGGCGTTGTAGGCGTATCCCCAGTATCCTTCGCCCCAGTAGCTCGGGATCATGCTGATGCCGGCATGAGAGACGGCGCCGGCGTAGATGTCGGTCTTCGTGACGAGAAGCTGGGTCATGAATCCTCCGAACGAGGCTCCGATGCATCCGACACTGCCCGGGTCGACGAATGGATGGGCCTCGAGGAACTTCTTCGTCCCTTCGATGATCTCGTCGGCGACGATGATCCCCCACTCGTTGACGTGTCTTGCCGACCACTCCTGCCCGAATCCGGTAGCCCCGCTGGGCTGAAGCACGTAGACGACGTAACCCATCGCCGCCCAGAGGTTCTTCGGGTACCTGCCGCCGAACGTCCTGTCGACGGGGGAGGTGCCGCCGTAGTAATAGACTATGCAGGGGTATGTCTTCTCTGCGTCGAAATCAGGAGGATAGTGGACGCGGCCGACTATCTCACGGTCCGCTGAAGACTTGAAATGCCACGGCTCTACTTTTCCGAGCTTCACGTACCGGAACAGATCGGCTCCCGGCTCGTCGATCGTCCTTACCTTCGGTTTCGATGACTTGAGCTCGACCGAGTAGACTCTCATAGGGTGCGTTGCGCCCGATCCGGTGAAGACACCGACCGGTTTCGTCTCGGCGATGTCGCCGGACCGTATGACGTCGACGCCGAGATCGAACTCGGTGAATTTTTTCTTCTTCGGGTCGTACCTGAAGAGTTTCACATATTCGGTGTCACCGGCGACGATATAGATCTTCCCGTCGAACTTCGCCCAGGTCACTCTCTTGACCGTGGGGTCGAAGTCCTTCGTGACCGGCTCCGCCTGTTTTGTTTCCGGGTCGAAGATGTAGATCTGAGAGTCGTATTCGTTGGGGATGACCCCTTCAGGCACGTCCCTGCCGCTGTCCCCGAATGTGGAGGGTCCGGCCGTGACGAGGATCCTGCCGCCATCGGGAGACCACTGGACCGATCCGAGCCAGTGTCCCTCGAAGAGCTGCTCGACGCTCTGATCGCGAAGGTCCATCAGCAGGAGCTCGGAGGTCCCGAACGGCCTCTCGGCGAGATCCTCCCACCTGCGCCCGATCAGCACGCGGTCGCCGTCGGGATGTATGTCGTAGACGTATGAGCTGTGTTTGCCCGCGGCGATCTGTCTCGATACCCCGCCCGGTACAGACATGATGTGCAGGGATGATCTTGATCTGCCGTAATCGGTCCTGTCATATATCCCGAGGTGTCTCTTGACGCCCTTCTTGTTCTTTTCGGGCCTGTCCGTCATCGAATAGATGATCCAGTCGCCTTTCGGGCTCCAGTCGTATCCGCCGAAATCCTTGCCGAGATCCTCGACGAGGGTCTCCGTCGATCCGGTTTCCATATCGAGAGCCCGGAGACGGCCGTCCGAGACATACGATATCTTTCTGCTGCCGGGGATCCACTGGGTGCTTCCGATCCGGGTATCCATGATCCTGTTAACGAGATCGCCCTTCGGGAGGCTTCTGATCTCGATCCATCTCTCCCGCTTTCCCTCGGGCGGTGTCATCCTGCTGATATTGACGATGACGAGGCTTCCGTCAGGCGAGACGTCGATACCATTCGCGCCTGGCACATCCATGACTTGTGCGAGAGTCATCCCCGTCATCGGGTCGAGAGAAACGACTGGAATCGCCTCGAAATCCTTGTCGGCCGCGAATTTCGCGTCGAGATTCCAGGTCCTGGCCGTGTCCGCCGGCATGTATACGGCCTTTGCCAGGATGAGATGCTTCCCCTTCTCGAGTTTCGCGTCACCGCTCTTCTCCTTGCTGCCGCCCTTTGCGCTCTTTACGACCGACTTGCCGTTGATGAAGATTTCGAATGGATCGCTCGAGGTTGCTTTTATTTCTATCTTCATCCATCTCGGTATCTCTACCCACGCGGCCAGCCATGTCACGCCCGGAACGGAACCTTCGCGGGAGAGCGCGACTCCTGCTGTATCTGCCGACGCGACACTCCAGGTGGCCTCGCCGAATCCGGGGACGTCCTCTGTGCCGCCCTCGACAGGGATCAGCCCGGATAAATCGAGATG
>DAOVNN010000183.1 GCA_030630165.1 Candidatus Krumholzibacteriota bacterium | reverse complement strand
TCTCCCTTGTGAAATGCCGGGGCAGTAAAATCAGGAGCTTTCTTTCCGACCGATACCATGGGAGACACCTCCTTCTTTTCAACAATCGCCTGATCAGTGTTTTCAGCGGGTGGTTCACCCACAGGTCCACCCGTTGGACGGGCACAACTTACTCCCATCTTTTCCTCCTTTGTTGGCAGAGCCGGTGATTCAACATTATATCATCAGATGGGGTGCCCGTTTAAGAAGAATAGTTCGTATTTAACTGTGCGGATCAGCAAAGTTTTAAACCGTATTCATTCATGGTACCATTTATGCTTAAAATTAACAGTCAGAACAAAGGGCGATGATTGATGAAAGAACTGATACTCAAACAGATAGACGTTTTCTCGACTGCCCCGTTCTGCGGCAACCCGGCTCTCGTGGCGACCGGCGCCGAGGGGCTCTCCCCCGAGGAGATGCAGCGGGTGGCTGCGGAGATGAATATACTCGAGTCGACCTACGTCACCAGGCCGCACACCAGCGACGCGGACTTCAGGGTCAAGTTCTTCACACCGAGCAATGAATACGACTTCAGCGGCCATGCGATGATCGCCACATGTTTCGCACTGGCCGAGGAAGGCATGGTCACTCTCGCCGAGGGCGTCACCACAAAATCGTTCGAGACTAACGCCGGCGTGATGCCGGTCGATTTTCATTTCGAAGAGGGTGATGACTGTTACGGCACGAGTGGACCGGACTCTATGCCGCTCAATTCCGCCGGAACGCCCGGCGCGCTGAAGAAGATCATGATCCATCGCTCGATAGACCGTTTCCGGGCAGTCGACACGACCGTATCGGAGATCGCTTCAACGCTCGGTATACCCGAGAGCGATATCACCATGACCGGTCTTCCTGTTGAGATAGTCTTCAACGGCGTCTACCAGCTCGTCATCCCCGTATACAGTTCGGGAACACTGGCTTCGATGTGTCCCGACCTGATCAAGCTCAAGCTGCTCAATCTCAAAATGGGCGTGCAGACAACTGATATCTTCACCACCGATGCATTGAACGAGGACTGCATCTGCTACTCGCGTCATTTCTCACCGGCTATGGGTATGTGGGAGGACCTCGGTTCGGGGGCCGGCGGGGCGAGCATCGCCGCCTACATGCTGAGGCACGGCGTTATCACTTCGCAGGCCGCTGTGATGGAGCAGGGTCCCGAGGCAGACAAACTCTCGAGGGTCCACGTAGACGTCAGAGAGACGAACGGCGAAGCCATCGCCGTACAGGTCGGCGGCCTCGCCGTTACATCCATGACACGTACAGCGACAATCCAGGACAACAACGAGATCGTCGTCGTCTAGATTCTGCCTATAATGCCGTCGTTCCCGCCTCCTTCTGAAACTTCCTGACCTTTATTCCGAACGTGATGAGAAGCACGCCGAACATGCTGGCAAAGAACGCTATCAGCCAGGAGATCGCCATAATACCGGCGCCGGTATGCCTGAACAACATCAGCCCGAAGAGTATCGAGACGGCACCCCCGAATACGAGGAGCCATTCGCTGTCCAGTTCCTTTCGAAGCCTGATTGCCGCTATTATCCTGAATACTCCGCCCCATATGGCCCAGAAGGCTATGAACATCACTACCACCGTAGCCACAAATGCGGGGCGGGTCAGGGTGAGCAGCCCGAGAACCAGTCCTGCTATCCCCTCGAAGAGGACTATCCACCAGACGTCGCTGTATTTCCTCCCGGCAATCGATCCGACGATGGCAAATATCCCCTCTATCAGAACGAAAATCCCGAAGATCATGAGCAGGATCCTCATCGCAAGTCCGGGCACGAACCAGGCGTACATACCGAAGATCAGCGCCAGCACGCCCCTGACAATATAGACCCACCAATTTCTCGCGCAGAGCTCGAGCATGACCGGGCCTCCTTTCAATACGTAAGAATGTCATTAAGATGTAATATCACGCTTGATGACCGGCTGACGGGATTCTACCTGTATCGAAACGTCAGTCAATATAAAAGATCTGTTGATTCTGATGAGTAAACGGCAAACGCAGCGTGGGGAAGCGGGGTCTAGTACTCCTGGAGGACCTTCTCCCACTCCTTTGCAACACTGATGCGGCGCTTGACCAGGTCGATGATCTTCGGGTTCCCCGTCATTTCACGGAGTTCTTCCCATTCGCTAATCGCCAGTTCGACCTCGCCGAGGCGTGCGTGCAGGTAGCCTTTTATAAACAGCGTCTTCTGGTTGTTCGGCCTCATATCTCTCGCCTTCCGCAGGTAGATGAGAGCCTCGCTGAGCCTGTCCATCTTGTAGTAGATCTCGCCGAGCATACGCAGGGCCTCGAAGTTGTCCTGGTCGATCTGCAGGGCCTTCTCGAACTCCGCCGCCGCCTTTTCGAGATTGAGACGACTGTAATAGTTGCGGCCCCTCCGCAACAGTTCCTCGATCCGTTCTTCGTTGCCCGCCCCGACCTCGGGGTCGAGGTCATCGGTGACCAGATCGATCACTCCCATTACTACGAGTCCATAGATGAGCTTGCTGGTCGTGAACAGTTCCTCGCTGACCTTGTCATTGATTTCGTTGACTGAATTCTGTCCGTCGATAAGCGAGAGTATTTCCCACTCTCTCGGCTTGAGGTTGAGTGCCTGGCCCTCCTCGTTACCTTGGCAAAGGCTGAAGATCGAGTGTCTCGACGGCACCTTGTTCTTGATATTCGACCACTCGTCGATACGCCTCGCGCCTTCGAGGATGAGGTTCTCCGTGTTGAGACTGACGATGATCTCCCGCCTTCCGTCGAGGTCTTCCTCGATGAAGCGGCAGTCGCCTTTCTCCCACTTGAAGATATCGTATACAGATTCCCGCATTCTGGAAGCGAAGAAGTTCTTGAGATGATTTCCCGATGAGATACTGAGAGCCTCGAGACATTCGATCAGACTCTTGTACTTGGGCAGTGCCTTCTCGATCTCAACTATCGTGCCCGCATCCGCTACTCCCCATTCCTCAAGGAGATTGAAAATGGACCTGGACGACCTGTCATGGATCGACGCCATGCATACTGATCCGTTATCGAAGAATATCAGGGCCTCACGGCTTCCGTCTACGTCGGTAATGATCAGCCTGCCGGTCTTCTCGTTCATGTGAAGGACCTGGAAGAGGTCGAACAGCCCGAGTTCTTCGATTGATGACTGGATCGCCATTATCCATTTTCCTTTCGACTACTGCAGATCGATCTTGAGGTCCTCCAGAAGGTCGACAGGCACGTCGTCCTCCACGGACATATCCTCTATCTTCTTTACGCCGGGCGCGCTTTCGGCGTCCGCCGTTTTCTTTTCGTCTTTACTATTCTCTTCAGCTGCTGCCGGTTTCACAACCGCCGGAGCGGCTTTCTTCTTTGTCAACGTGTTCCTCATCCGCTCAAGATCCATCTTTCCGTCGGCCACAACCGACTCGAGAGTCTCGCGGATCTTGTCGAATCTTCGGCTCACACCTGACTGCAGCAGTTCTATGAGTTCGTCGTCAGGTTCGTCGTCAAGCTTCGAATCGACCCGGATGGAGTCGACTGTCACCTGTTCCCCGTGAGATATCAGGAAGTGCATTCCCGTGTAATCCGGATAGATAGCGGCGCCCTCGAGCATGCTCTGGATCGCTCCACGGAAATTGTCTTCTCTGAGATAAATAAGACCCTTCAGATAGTGAGCGTCGGCATGATACTTGTCGCAGGCCAGGGCACTCTCTATATCGAACAGGGCCAGTGTCATCCTGTTCAGCTTGTAATGCAGCAGAGCCCTCTTCTCATACAGGATAGCGCTCTTTCCCGTGAATGCTTCGAGCCTCTGAAGAAGGTTCTCGGCCATCGGGTATTCCTCACGGAACAGGATACTTGTCAGGTAATTATAGTTGAGTTCGAGATTATACAGGTTGATGTTCAATCCCTTCTTGAACATCCTCTCCGCTTCCTCGACAAGACCCGTCTGATACAGCAGCGCCCCGAGATTGTTCATCGTATCGGGATCAGCCGTATTCAGCCGGAAAGCCTGGAGGTAGCATATCGCTGCCTTCCTGTAGTCTCCCGCCTCATGATAGATCGTCCCGCCGAGCAGGTATGCCTCCGGATTGTCCGGATTGTCTTCCAGCGCCTTGAGCAGGAATGCGAGGGCTTCGACCCCGTCCTTCTGCGCAATGTGGACCTTGCCCATCTCGATATAGACCCGGTCCTTCTCCTGCATGTCCTGCAGAGCCCTGCGAAACTCTTTCAGCGCTTCCGGAAGATATCCGCGCTCCCTGTAGGCGGTGCCGAGAGTAAAGGCCGTACTCTCGAGACTGGGTATCTCCTGCCCCACTCTTCTTGCGCCTCCGCCATCGTCATCGGAAAGCGCAAGATTGGCTTCCGTGTTCTGGAACGACGGATTGAGTTTCGAAGCGACCCGGCTTTCCTCCAGGGCTTCCTGGTAATGGCCGATGTCGCCAAACGCGAAAGACAGCAGGAAATGCGAACGCCAGTAGTCTGCGTCGATCTTGATCGCGGTCCTCAGCTCGGATATCGCTTCGTCGGTCCTTCCAAGGTTATAGTAGATCTCACCGAGATCGGTATGGAACACGGCCGACTTGCTGACATGGTCCGCCGCGTTGAGGAAATGCTCAAGCGCCTGCTGGTACAGCCCCTGCGCCTTGAGTACCGAACCGAAGTGGATCCTCGCCATGTAGTGTTCCGAATTATTCTCGACGACCCGACCGAGTGTCTCGGCGGCTTCGTCGAGCCAGCCCATGTTCTGATAGCTGACACCGAGCCTGAGCAGAGCTTCTACGTTGGCGGGGTCTTCTTCGACCTCCTTCTTCCACCGGCTCACGTCGGGATCCTCCATCTTCGTCTCCGAGAAGAGATAGAGGAGGTTTTCCCTGGCCAGTTCGAATCTCGGATCGATCTTCAACGCTTCCTTGAACTGTTTTATCGCCTCGTCGTACACGCCCTTGCGATAGTAGAGCACGCCGAGGTTGTTCAGGGCGCCGGGGTCATTGCGGTCGACCCTTTCGGCAAAGCCCAGAAGAACGTCCCTTTCCTGTTTCTTAGCTTCGGGCATATCAGGTCCTTTCGATCCTCCCTCAGACGTGCTGAACCTGGCTGAGAATCTTGGATATCACTTCGATTACTCTCGAAGGATTGAAGGGCTTGATCAGAAAATCTTTCGCTCCGGCCGTCAGCGCGTCCTGGACGAGTGCCTGCTGACCGAGCGCACTGCACATGACGATCCTCGCCTGTGAGTCGTTCGACATGATCTGTCGTACCGCGTCGATCCCGTTCATCTCGGGCATTATGATATCCATCGTCACGAGATCGGGTTTGAGCTCCTTGTATTTTTCAACTGCGAGCGCACCGGTGTCAGCCTCACCGACAACCTCCATGTCATTGCCCTCAAGAATGTCCGAAATCATCTTCCTCATGAAGATCGCGTCATCTACTACCAGTACTCTGGCTTTCACTGTTGTCTCCTTCCTTCTCTAATCGACGTCGATAGCGTCAAAGATCGTGTCGATAGAATCCGACGTTGGTATAAAGAACAAGAATCCCTTGCATTCGTTCTGGGTCAGCGTGAACGCAGTCTCCAGAACAATCGCATAATCCGATTCCAGGCTCAGATCGACGAGGATCGAATCCATTACCGCGCCGAGCATGTCATACGAGACCTGGGGAACGGAGTGCATTATCTTCTTTCCGATAAATGACGAGAAGGTGTTCAGATAACAGCCGCACATGATGTTGCCGATCTCCTTCAGTGTCGAGAGAGCGAATTCGTCGGTTATCTGCGGTCCCTCAACGGGCTTACCCGTTGCCATCTCGATCATCTTTTCCGCCTCCGGATGAGGGAAAAGCAGAAACATCATACCTCTGAAATTCTCGCTGTAACCCTCGAGGTAAACGACGGAGATCATCGATTCCGGTCCGTTGAACAGCGTGTAGATGATCTGGAGCGGGATGATATCCACGTTCGTGATGGAGATATCAATCCTCTTCTTCAGCAGTTCAGAGAGACCGGTGATAGCATGTGCCGAGCCGATGTTCCCGAGCTCCTTCAATGCGTCGATCCTCAGATACGACGGCCTCTTAATGGGGCTCATCAATACACCTTCCTTTGAATAGAGAACGTGG
>DAOVNN010000175.1 GCA_030630165.1 Candidatus Krumholzibacteriota bacterium | reverse complement strand
GGCGATGCCGGGGACGATGAAGAAGATCATGATCGCCGTTATCAATCCGCTCATAAAGGGTGACCGCAGCAGGGATCCGGTCCCGGGGTCCCTGAGGACGGCTCCCTCGGGGATCGTGAGGAGGGCGAGGATTATCAGGAAGACAGCGACCGAGCCCGCCGCCCAGGCGAGTCCCCGCTTCTCATGGGACTCGACCTTCTCGAAGTCCTCGCTCTCTCCATCGTATTTTCCAAGTCTCGGCTCGACGATCCTTTCGGTGACGATCGTTCCGAATATGACGATCATGCAGGCGGAGGCGAGCATGAAGTAGTAGTTGACCGCTGGGGATATGTGCATCTCGGTATCGATGATCTGGGCGGCCGATTCGGTAAGGCCGGCGAGGATCGGATCGATCGACCCGATCAGAAAGTTCGCTCCGAATCCTCCCGACACCCCGAGAAAGGCAGCGGCCAGTCCCGCGATCGGATGACGTTTGAAGGCGGCGAATATCATCGCTCCGAGAGGGATCAGCACTACGTAGCCGGCGCTTGAAGCGAGATGGGAGAGGATCCCCGCGGCTATCACCGCAGCGGTGATCAACCGCGGAGGGGCGCTCGTGACAAGGTGGCGCAGCAGAGCCGAGATCAGGCCCGAGCCTTCGGCAACGCCTATGCCTATCATCGCCACCAGCACGACTCCGAGGGGAGGGAAATGAACGAAGTTACTGGTCATCTTCGTCCACATGAACCGGAATCCCTCGCTGGAGATCATGTTGACGGCGCTGATCGTCTCGCCTGTCCCGGGATGAATCGCGGTGACACCGGTCCTGGAGACCAGCCACGAAGCTAAGGCTATGGTAAAAGCGAATATCGCAAAGAGTGTCGCGGGGTGGGGGAGCTTGTTGCCCACCCGCTCGACACGGTCGAGGAATCGCATCAGGCCGGATCTCTTGACGGTCGCTGTATTGTCGTTGCCTTCGGTCATCGTCAGTCCTCTCTGTCAGCAGTTCCGGGTGTTTTCAATACAGTGAAGATACGCGTGCCGGGCCGTTCCCACAAGCGGGTTGGTCGTCTAGAGCGCCCCACCTGCCGTAGCCCGGACCAGCCTCCCGTACTTGATGCCCTTCATCGAGATCATCTCGTCCGCGAAATCCTTTACCATTCCGGCCTTTCCGCGGATCACCTTGACCTCGAGGCAGTTGTCGTGATCGAGATGGAGATGGAGGGTCGACAGGATATTGCCCTCCCAGTGATGTTCCTTCTTAAGGAGTCGGGAGGAAAGCTCGCGCCGGTGATGATCGAATACGATCACGAGTACACCGATGATCTCGCCCGTCGTATCGCTCCATTCATCGTCGACGATGTTTCTTCTCACCAGGTCGCGGATCGCCTCGGACCTGTTGGGATAACCCTTTTCGCGGACCATGTCGTCGAGTTTCCCGAGAAGGGCGTCCTCCATCGAGACTCCGAACCTTGTTGTGCTCATATGAGACCTTTCTCAGTATTCGAGGTTACATCGGACAGGGTGACGGTAAGAGAGAAACGGTCCACAGGTCAACCGGATTCGGGTGTGGGGAAAGAGACGGTTGAATGCTGCCGGTCGGCTGATGTAAGTTCCCCTGTAATGGAAACACCCGACAGAAAGACGGTTGCCGTGATCAGGAAGGTCTACCATCTGCTGCTTTCGGAGTACGGAAAGCAGGGGTGGTGGCCGGTGACGAGGAAGAAGGGAGGAGAGCCGGAGTATCTCGGCGGGCCCCGCACCCGGCAGGAGAGATTCGAGGTGGCCGTCGGGGCAGTGCTCACCCAGAACACCTCGTGGAAGAACGCGGCGAAAGCTGTTTCGGCGCTCTCGGAGGCGGGGATGATCGATCCGGCCAGGCTCGCTGCCGCCTCGCATGAAGAGGTCGGTGCTCTGGTCCGCAGCTCGGGCTACTACAACCAGAAGGCCCGCCGTCTGGGAATACTCGCACGCTATTTTCTTGGACTCGGCGAAGGTCAACCCGAGAGGGAATCGCTTCTCGCCCTCGAGGGAGTGGGGCCGGAGACCGCTGACTCAATACTGCTTTATGCGTATTCGCGCACTTTTTTTGTTGTGGATGCCTATACAAATAGGTTATTTTCTCGACTGGGTGTCATACGGGGTAACGAAAGTTACGACCGGATCAGGGGCCTTTTCGAGGGAAGCCTCGAAAGGTCTTCGAAAATATACAACGAGTACCACGCGCTTGTGATTATTCAGTGCAAGCGAAGGTGTCTGCGAGTGCCGGTCTGCAACGAATGCCCCATTTCGACCCTATGTGCATCCGAAAGCTTGCGTGAGGAAGGGTAATCCCGATCCTCCGCTCAATTTGACGATCCGGCAGAAGCCGCGCCTCGCCGCCGGTGTACCGGGACGAACGAACGGTATTAAGAATAGTTATTGACTTGAGCCCCGTTTGTTCGTTACTTGACATTGCACAAAGGATTAACATCACCGGGGGGATAGGAGCGGAAAGATGCATTCGTTCGAAACAACCATTGGAAGACTGAGAAGCGAAGGATTCAAGCTGACGCCGCAGCGTCTGTCTGTGATCCGCTACCTGATCGGTAACACATCACACCCGACCGCTGCCGTCATCTACAAGGACCTGAAGAGGAAATACCCCAGTCTTTCATTCTCTACAGTCTACAACACCCTGAACATGCTCGAGAAGATCGGCGAGGTCCAGTCTCTCCATCTCTTTGACGATTTTCTCAACTACGACCCTGGTACCGAAGCCCATCACCACTTCGTATGCAGAAGCTGCAACAGTATTATTGACATTTTCCCGCGTGACGCGGAGAATGTATCTCTGCCGGAAGGTGATATCTCCGGAAACAGGATCGAATCGGCACAGGTCGTTTTCAAGGGTATGTGCAGGAACTGTCTCTAGGAGGCAGTGATAATAAGCACGATCTTACAGGAAGAGGCGGCGTGCATGCCGCCTCAATTCCTTTTCGGGACGAATAAATAGAAAAAATATAAGACAGACTGCTGGGGGAAGGCGGCTGAGGCAGTGAGCATCGACGAACGCGAAGAGATCCTCAAGATACTCTCAGGTGCGATCATCCGCGAGACCAACGCATTCAACTTCTACTACAAGGGCAGCGAAAATCCGAATATACCGGCCGGCGCCAGTGGCCTTCTCTCGAGACTTGCCGAGGAAGAGCGTGTCCACAGGCAGCTTCTCCTCAATGAGTACAAGGCCATCGAGAAGGGCTGGAACGGCGAGAAGGGAAAGGAGGGAGAGCCGGGGCTTTCCTACATGATCCCGGAAGATCCTTCCTTCACGCCGCTGGAGCTGAGCGAACGCCTCGAGGCTGTCGCATTGACCATGCCGAGCAGGCTCGTCGGCGGAGACAGCATATTCTCCAGAGTCATAAGAGATCACGCGGGGAATGCCAGAGGGACCCTTCTGCTGCTCTACGACGCCATGGGCCACAGCATGAAGACTACCGAGATCAACGCCCTGGCGGCCAAGGCAGTCGGCGAGTACGTCGATTCGGTCTCCCTCTCGAAGATGGAGACCGAGATGCTGAGCCCTAAAAAGATCGTATCCCTGATCAACGGGAAGATAGCCGAGAAGTACGAGAATGAGGGGATATTCCTCACCGTTCTCTGCGCTCTCTTTGATCGCGGTAACGGCACACTGACATATGCAAACGCCGGACACGAGCCCCCGTTTCTCGTCGATGCTTCGGGCAAGGCATCCTCGCTCCTGCAGACACAGCTGATCGCGGGTATTGATCCGGCATTTCATTACAGGGAGCATTCGATGCCGCTGGGTCCCGGAGATATCTTCTGCGTATTCTCCGACGGGATCGTCGAGGCTGAGAACCCGGAAGAGACGATATACGGGCGAGGTGGCATCTCGCAGATCCTCGAGGAGCACAGGGGCGGAACACCCGGCGATATCGTGGCCGGAGTCCTGGGGGGCCTGAAGGAACACCTCGGCGGGGAACCGATCAAGGACGAGATATCGATAATCGTCGTTAAGCTGAAAGGAGAGTGAGCATTGTCGCACCACACTCTTAAAGACGCCATCTCGAGGGCGATATATGCCGAGATAGGAGCGATGAACTTCTACTCGCGAATGGCAGGGAAGATCGAGAATGAAGAGGGCCGCAGCAGGTTCGAGCAGTTGTCCGGGGACGAAAAGGGCCACAGGGATACGCTGAGGGGATGGTACGCGCGGCTCTTCGAGACCGAGTTCGTCGAGGACGAGCAGGCGATAAAGAGCTCGGAGATCGGCGACATCGAGATCAGCGGGCAGGCCGGAGCGATCGAGGCGCTCGATATCGCCATCGAGGCAGAGTCGAAGGCAAATGACTTCTACCTCGCCGAGGCGGAGAAGGCGGAGGACCCCGAGCTGAAGAAGATGTTCGAAAACCTTGCGGAACAGGAAAAAGGACATTACGATCTTCTGACGGCGGAAAGAAACGCACTCACCGGGGGATTCTACTGGTTCGACATGGACCAGTCCGGATCCCTCGAGGATTGAAAGGAGCGAGCATGAAGAAATACGTATGCGACGTCTGCGGTTATATCTACGATCCCGAAGTCGGCGATCCTGACAGCGGAATCAAGCCCGGGACGTCCTTCGATGATCTTCCCGACGACTGGGTATGCCCCGACTGCGGCGCCGGCAAGGGCGACTTCTCGCCCGCAGAATAGTACTGAACGATTGTTTACAGGAGGACCATCAATGGGTATTTCCTTTAACGCCGATGAAGTCTTCGAGATGGGGATGGATATCGAGCAGAACGGCGAGGCCTATTACCGCAAGGCAGCCGAACTGACCGAGGATCCCGAGATAAAGAAGATATTCGAGGACCTGAAGACCGCTGAGAACGAGCATTACGAGACATTCAAGAAACTCCGGGAGAACCTTCCCGCGAAGGACACCACTCCTCTCGTCTCGGATCCCGATGACCAGGAGTACCTCTATCTCGACGCGCTTGTGAAATCGAGGCTGTTCAACAGTGTCCGCGAGGCGGAAGATGTCGTCGCGAAGACATCCGGCCCGATCGAGGCGCTCCAGGGCGCCCTCACATTCGAGAAGGACACGATCCTCTTCTTCACCGAGATGAAAGGGCGGACGCGGGAGGATCTCGGCAAGACAGAGATCGACCGGCTCATCGCGGAGGAGAGGGAGCATATCATCTGGATCTCAGGCATGATCAAGAAGATCAGGGAGCGTGAAGCCTGATCCTGCTTCCAGACGTAAAACAGACCTTTCGGGGCGCGCCTTTGCGATGCGCCCCTTTTTTTTATACCCGGCGAATTGTGAACGTTTCTTGCCAGTATTCCCCGATGGCTGTTTCAGCGCCGAAAAGCGCAAGAAATCCGGCCCGTGGTACAGGTTATTTTCCACGCGGGGGACCGAATGGGCATGTCGAAACATGGCAGGAGCGAAAAAGAGCGGCAGCGGCTCTCTACAGTGGACCCGGCGAGCCGTTCATTCGAGTGGAAGATCAGGGCCTTCGATGCGGCGGCAAGGCTTGCCGCCGCGCTCGAGACGTCACGCGATCCCCGCGAATCCATAGGTATCCTGCTCCAGATAATCACCGATAACCTCGGAATCGAAAGTCATGCCGTCTATCTCGACGAAACGGGCAGCGGCGAACTGAAACTGCTGCACGGCGGAAGGATGGAAGAGGGGATTCTTCCGGTATCGATATATGCGGGCTGCTCATTTGTGGAGTGGCTCGGACGGACATCCTCTCCCGAGATCATGGAAGGCTTCTTCGGATCTCCCGGCCAGCTGACCGAGAGCGAACTTGATCTGCAGGATGGTTTTGTACGCGCGGGGACAGGTTCGGCATGTTCACTGCGGTTCGGAGGCGAGATCATCGGAATCTATGTATTCGCCCCGGGCCAGGGAGAAGGATACAGTGTCGAGGTCCTGCATCGCGCTATCGGCCTTCTGACAGGTATCACCTCGGCTGTTGTCGCGAGTCAGCTTATATCATCCGATTCGGGCAGGGATGCCGCGGCCGGTGAAAGAACACATGAAATGGAATTCCGGGCGGTGCGGAACGCCGTTCTCGAACGAACGGCGATCGATCTGGAGACATCCCTGGGTGTCCTGAAGAGCGGCCTCTGGTCGATAGATCCCGAACCGGACAGCGGCTCGGTGATGATCGATATGGCCAGGGACGCCGCGGTCAGTCTGGGCGCCAGGGTGAGGGAGCTCGTGGCCCTCAGCTGCATCGAGCTGACAGGCCGGGATATCGAGATAGAAGAGATCGAGCCGGCCGATATCATCG
>DAOVNN010000008.1 GCA_030630165.1 Candidatus Krumholzibacteriota bacterium | reverse complement strand
GTATGTAGCGGTCGTGGATCCTCACGGCTTGTATGTACCCCTGGAAAAGCACGAAGTTCCCTGCTGCCGGGTTACAATATACCCGCAGTTCCCTTCTGCCGCCAACGTTTTAAGAAGTTGAAACGGTCCCAGTTGATCGTCTGCGATTCGCGGACAGTGCTCCAGAGGAGCAGCATGGCGGCCGCAAAGAGGACGATGTTGGGGAGCCACATGGCGAGCCAGGGCACGATCAGCCTCCTGTCGGCGAGTTTCTCCCCTGTGATGAGGAACACGTAGTAGACGAGGAAGAAGAGGATCGAGAAGGCGATCGACATCGTCATCCCCTTCTTTCCCGACCTGATCGCGAGAGGGGCGCCGAGCAGGACGAAGATAAGGCAGCTGAACGGGATCGAGTACTTCTTGTGTATCTCGACGTTGAATCTCGATATCTGGTCCTCGAGGCCGATGATCCGTCTCATGATCGTTTCCAGGGCGTACATCTGCTGTTCAGCGGGGTTCTTCTCGCTCTGCCGGGTGCGTCTGTCGACGCGGGACGCGGGATGTTTTGCCGCCTCCCTGTCGGTGACCTTGAACGCGTCGAAGGCCATTACCCTCGAGAGGGTGCCGATCATCTCTTTCTCGGCGCTGATATGCATGTCACGGCTGTAGCCGGCGATCTCACCCTCGAGGCCGGCGACCTTCTCGCGCATCATCCCGGCGCCCATCTCGCGGTCGCCGCGGTGTGAATGCTGGGAGCGCTCAAGCCTGCGGTCGGTGTCGCGTATGTTAATCGTGAAGTTGCTGAAAAGAGTCTTCCTGTAGGTCGAGATGTCTGCCGGGTCGGGCATCTCGTGGATCTCGCCGTCCTCGAGCTCGAATCTCAGGACGTTCTCCGACTCGATGAACGACATCCTGCCGCTGTCAGCGACGATCGTCGTGGGTACCATTCCCTTCTTCGTGCGGAATATCTGGACGTCCTTGATCCTGCCCGTCCTGTCGTCTTTCTCCCTGACGAGGATAGTGTAGCCTTCGATGGCCGTGCTGAAGATGTTCTCCTTGATCTCCAGTGTCGGCTTCATCTTTCCGATATCGATCATCAGGCCCTTGAGGCGGTGGTTGCTTTCGGGGAGGATGTTGTTCTGGTAGTAGACGAGGCCGGCGCCGAGAAAGAGGGAAGCGACGATGACCGGGGCGATCATCCGGTAGAGGGAGACCCCCGTCGCCTTCATCGCCGTTACCTCGTTTTCGGAGGCGAACTGGCCGAAAGCCATGAGGGTAGCGGGCATTACGGACATTGGAATGATTAATGCGAACATATGACCGAGACTGAGGACAAAGAACTCGAGAACGACGAAGAAACCGACACCTTTGTCGATAAACATATCGAGATAACGGATGATGAAATCCATGACAAATACGAAGGTGATTATGGTAAGACTGAAGAGATACGGAGGTAAGTGGTTCTTCAGTATGTATCGATCAAGTATAAACATGGCAACAGCTTAGTAAGTAGTTAAATCTTCCGGCGCGTTCCGGATCGTACCTTTCGGTCAGGTGCATCAATTGTTCCGGCGGCGTCGGCCGGGAGTGATGAAATAACGGATATCCGGCCTGTCCGCTCCCCTGGCCACTTGATGAAAGAGGCCTCAAGGGGATTTCTATACCTGTACCCGATAGTGGACAGGACAGGTGTATTCTGTCCCTTTACTGGGACATCGCCGAGCCCCATTCGAGCCGGAAGTCAGCCGGACCGATGGCGATTTCATCGCCCGGTAATTTATCACATATCCGCGTGCGGATGACAGCCTATTCTGAACGCTTGCCCGGAGGGTAAGTGATGACGCCCGGAACGAAAAGAGCAGAGAACCGGATAGAAAAGCTGCGGAGGAGCGCTCTCTGCGCCGTGCTGCCGATTCTTGTTCTGGCTGTCCTGTCTTCGCCCGCCGCGACCCAGGCCCGTGACCCGGTCTACCTGCTTGAGATAGACCTCCTCGAAATGTCCCGCAAGCTTGATGTCCGCTACCAGTGGGCCGAGACGGGGGTGCTGTCTCCAGACTATATACTCCTCGGGAATCCGGAAGGTGCCGTTTTCCTTTATCCTTCGTTTCTCGCGTCCCGCAAGGAGTTCAGGAAGACATACACCGAATTTGATCCGGTCTCCGGCCGGCGCTACAGATTCCAGGTGCCCGGCCACGAGAGGTTCATCAGGTCCGAGGAACGCACCGGTGTCTACTTCACCCAGACTATGAGGCAGATGGACATCGAGGGGATGGAGGTATCGATTGAGTCGCTCGACGCCGTTTCTACCACGCTGTGGCGGGACGGGTTCCAGGAGGTCTGGGTAGATGACGTCAAGTACGCCCTGACGACGAGAAAGTCGGCCCAGACGGGCAGGGGCGGGCTGATCGACATCAACATCCCGATCTCGCTTCCAAAACAGCTCGAGGCGATCTTCGGACGGGGCGAAGAGACGAGGCTGACTGTATCGGGAAGGGAGAAGATCACGATCGGCGGAACCTCGCGCTGGTGCGCCAACTGTCCTCGTACTGAGGGAATGCCGCAGCAGCAGAAATTCCCCGACCTCGAGATGGAGCAGCAGCTCACCGTCAACCTCAACGGAACGATAGGTGAGAAGATCAATGTGGCGATCAACCACTCGAGCATGGGAGGGGGCGCGCCCTCGACGAACAAGATCAGGCTCAACTACACAGGATTCGATGACGAGATCATCAAGCTGATCGAGATGGGAGATACCGACCTCACCCTTGCGGGTGCTCAGCTGATAAGCTTCTCGGGCAAGGCGAAGGGCCTCTTCGGGGTCAAGGCCGTCGCGCAGATCGGCCCCCTCGACCTGACGGTCATAGCGAGCAAGGAGGAGGGCGAGACCTCCTCGGGGACCTTCTCGTCTTCGGGAGGGCGGAGCAATGAGATCACGGTCAGTGACTACGCCTATATCAAGAGGCAGTTCTTCTATCTCGAGACCCCGGGCGCCGATTTCCAGTTACCCATGAACGGATTTATTACTCATCCATCGAACAGGCATTACCCGGTTATCGGCGGCGCCGGAGGTGACAGTCTCGAGGTATTCGTCACACTGCGTACCGATATCGAGTGGAGCAGCAATACGCGCCCGAAGTATTACGTCGAGTCATGGACCGATCCGAACAATGACGGCGACCTGAGCGACGGGGACAAGTTTATCCAGTGGTTCTACCTGCTCTACGAGGGCATCGACTACGACCTGATCCAGGACTACGGGTCCGGCGGCGCTACGCCTAAATATATCGGCATCAGGCTCAGGCAGCCTCTCGGCTCCGAGAAGGCGCTGGCCGTAAGGTACAGGATGGATACCGGATCACAGATAGTACCGGTGGGCGATTACGGCAACTTCCCGACGACGCCGATCGATCCGCCGACCGATCCCGATCCGTCGCTGACGGTGACGGCCGAACTGATATGTCCGCCCGAAGAGGATTTTGCTCCTCCTTCAGAGGAAGGGCGGAAATATACCTCGACGTGGAACATGATGTTCAGGAACGTGTACTCGCTCGGTCTCGCCGGCATCGACGACGCGACCCTCGACGTCAAGATCAGGGCGGTAGGTACGATCATCGGTACCGCCGAGATCGATCAGTACTCGAGGGAGAGATACCTGAGGATATTCGGCCTCGACCGCTACCTGACCACTGGAGACTGGGGTGAGGACGGATACATCGATGTCAGGCAGGGTGTTATCGACTTCTACAACGGCTACATCATGTTTCCTTCGCCGCAGCCTTTCAAGGTGACCAACCAGGAGTTGAGAGCCTGGTTCAGCGAGGGCGGCCCCCCTGGTTACGAGTACAGCGATTCGGTCAAGACCCTGGTCGATTCTCTCAGCGTTCACCTTCAGCGAAACGACAAGATATACGACGAGATCCTCGACAAGAACAGCCCCCAGAACTATTACGAGATCGTCATCGAGGCATCGAGCGGCAGCAGGGTGTTCAACCTCGGCGCGTTCGATATCCTCGACGGCACGGAAGTCGTGATGGTAGACGGCGTGAAGCTCTCTAGAGGAACGGATTACGACATCGATTACACCGGCGGAGTGGTAACCCTCAAGGGTGACTACGGCAACCTGCCGCCCGATGCGAGGGTATCGATAGATTACCAGCACAAGCCGCTGTTCGGTGGTGGAAAGAGTTCGCTGCTCGGTATCGGCGGAAATCTCTACCTGTCGGAAAACGCGAGGATCAACGCCACCTTCCTGTACAACTCTGTCGGCGCGCCGAAGTACAGGCCGAGGCTGGGTGATGAGCCGACGAGAAACATGGCCGCGGACATCAACGGATCGTTCCAGTTCCGGCCCGGCTGGATGACGTCGATGGCGAACATACTGCCGCTCGTCAATACAGATGCGTCAAGTAACCTGAACCTCACTGGTGAGGTCGCGCTGAGCATTCCCAATCCCAACACGAAGGGAGAGGCATTCGTCGACGACATGGAGGGGATCGAGGACAGCGACCAGATCAACCTCGTTCGCGCCCAGTGGTTCGAGGCGAGCCCCCCGTTCGATCCGGACACTCCGGGAAGCACGCTTCCTTCCTGGCCGGATACGATGGAGTTCTACTGGTACAACCCGGCCAACACCGACCAGCAGAAATTCCTGACGACGAGCAAAAAGGATCTTAACCCCAAGCTCGACGACCGGGAGAACTCGAGGATGACGTCGATGTTCATCAAGGCGCTTGATAATGATCCGGAAGACGATCTCTTGCCGGACCAGTGGGCGGGGATCATGACCGGCTTTGCCGGCGGCATCGATCTCTCGACATCGCAGTACATCGAGATATGGGTCAACGACTATACCGTCGATTCGTTGAGCAGGTGCGGAACCCTGCATATCGATTTCGGAAAGATCGATGAGGATTTCCATGAGCCCGACTCGAACAGGTTCGATGTCGAGAACCTGATCAACTGGACGATCGCGGACGACAACGGCTTTCGCGGCGATGACCCCGGCAAGTTATTCAACGGTGACTTCGGCGTCGACAAGTGGGACTCCAAAAGAGGTGTCTACAAGTGGATCAACTCGAGGAAAGGCAACTCGAGGTCCGACAGCGAGGATCTGAACAGGAACAGCCGCCTCGACTCGATCAACGAGTATTATTCTCTCGAGCTCAACCTCGCTGATACTGCGATCATCGACGTCCAGAGGGACTTTGAAGGGGTTTCGACCTACTGGGAAGATCCGGAGAAGGGATGGATCAACCGGAAGAAGAGCTGGAGGATGTACAGACTGGATCTGAGCAATGCCGATGTGCAGGGGAGCGTCCCGCCGAGACTTGACAAGATCTCCCATTTGAGGATCTGGGTGGAGGATATCGACGAGGTCCAGGCTGTCACCGAGACGGAACGGCCCCCCGAGCACATGGTAGAGATCACGGGCATCAAGTTCGTAGGAAGCCGGTGGGAGTACAATCACATCAGGGATCTCGCCGATGACGAAAAGCCGGTTGACCCTCCCGGCCTGGGTACGATCAGCGAGATGAAAGTCAATCTCGGGACGATCAATAACAAGGACAATCCCTCAATATACCAGACGCCGTATCCCCCCGACCAGGAAGAGGGGATAGAGAACCGGGAGCAGTCGCTCCTCTTCGCTTTCGATAACTTCGAGACCGGCTATTCGTTCAAGTCGATGAAGCGGTTCTTCGGGACCGGGGTGGATTTCAAGCAGTACAAGGAGATCCAGTTCTTCGTACGCCCCGATGCCAACCTGGTCAGTGGTGTGGACGCAGGGATGGAGTTCTTCCTGCAGATCGCGTACGACAGCCTCAACTATTACGAAGTGGCCGTGTCGCTCAATGAGACACAGGCGAACAAATGGCAGTGGGTCAACATCCTGCTGAGTGATCTGACCAATATGAAGATCGACTCTTCCCCGGGGCAGATCGTCGAAAAGGAGATCACCGATACGGCCGACCCGACACGCCGGTATATGGCGAGGCTCAAGGGCGACCCGTCGCTGTTCAAGATAAGATATCTCTTCGCCGGAGTCCGGAATGACACCGGGGTCCGCATTCCCCGTGGAACCTTGTGGTTCAACGATGTCGCCCTCGGATGGGTGCGTAAGGATATCGATCACGCCGAGAGGCTCAGTGTCTCGGCCAGCTTCGCCAATGTCATGTCGGTCAACGCGAGCTACCAGAGGACAGGCCCGGAATTCAGATCGCTCAAGCAGAAGTCGGGCAGCGGTACAACGAGCGAGACTATCGCCTTGCAGGGCAAGACAGAGGTCAACCATTTTATCCCGACACTCGGCTTCACCATCCCATTTACCGCGAGGTACAACAAGACCCAGTCGAAACCGAAGTATCTGACGCAGAGCGACGTCGAGATCGTCGATGAATCGATCAAGAACGAACAGATGACGATCAGGAACAACAGCACATACAGTGTCTCGCTGAACAGGCGCGGTTCGAGGAATCCGATCATGAAGCACGTGTTCGACAACCTCAAGGCGGGCGCGAGCTACTCGAAGAACCAGCTGGCGTCGCCTACCGCAATGGACACTTCCTGGTCATACAGCTGGAACACGAATTACCAGATCCAGTTCAGCAAGGACCGGAAGTTGAATCTCTTCAAGGGAATAGGGATAAGGTACTGGCTCACGAATTTCACCATGAACGCGGCCGGTTCGAAATCACTGAAGAAGACATATTCCTACAGCGGGGACAGGTATATCAAGGGCCCGACCGGATTTTCCCACGGCTGGAACAACGATATGTCGATGAGTTACGATCCGCTCGAGTCGGTGAAGATCAACTTCCGCAGAAGCGAAAAGCGGAACATGATGAACTACCGTGAGTTCTACGGAATGCCTATCGGGAGGCTCTATGACTACAGGCAGAACTTCGAGCTGCAGTATCAGCCGCGCGGAAGAGTGTGGCTGCTCTCGCAGTTCAACCCGAGGTTTGAGTATACCTCGCGATACGGCGAGGATCTCAATCCCAGCGTAAGAAAGACCGGTGATCCTGAGGATACGAGGAACGTCAGCAACGAGAGGCAGATCAATATCGTCTTCGATGTCGATGTCGGTGGATATGCCATCGATTTCGGGAAGTGGATCAGGGTGCTCGGCGAAAACGAGCAGGCCACGAATGCCCCGGGAACTGTCGGTGGCTCGCTTGCCAGGCAGAAGGAGGAGTTCCAGAAGATCCTCGAAGACAGGCTCAAGCCGACACAGGGCGGCACCGAGGGCGGTCTCAAGCTCGAAAAGGACAAGGTCACACCGCCGCAGCCGCCAGCCGGAAAGGACGTTGCCGGACAGGACGTCGCCGGACAGGAAGAAAAGAAGGGCGCTTTCTCCGATCTGATGGTAAGGAAGCCGCGGGCGGGAATCGACGGGCTGGACCAGCCGAAACCGGAGGAGGAGAAGGCCGCTGAGGCTGATACCGTCAAGAAGGCGAGGGGGGATTCCTGGAGGCTCGTCAAGATGACCCTGAGGTTCATCGGGAAGATAGAACCGGTCAAGAGCTCTATCCGTATCGATAACAGAAGCAGCTACCAGCGGCTGTACGAGCGTGCGAGCCTGATGTATCGTTTCGGTTTCGACCGTGGATCGGGTGTTATCGGTTCGTCATGCAACGAGGGTGAATGTTCGCCGGAGAACGAGCCTTTACGGGCTTCAAAAAGGGTAGCGTACGATCTGAGGTCAGGGATCGATCTGACTACCAATATCTCGACCGACGTTCGTTTCAATTTCTCGATGAGGGCCGAGGAATCAGACGGCAGACTGACCGAGAGCGAGGACATGACCTGGCCCGACGTCGCCGTGAACTGGAAGGGCCTCGAGAACTGGGGGCCCTTGAAGGGGTTCATCAGGAGCAGCAACTTCACGATCAACTATATAAGGAAGACGTCAAAGAGTTTCAATGTCGACAGGCAGGATTACGCGCTGAGTCCCAACTGGAGCCTCACATGGAAGAACACTCTGTCGACCAACCTCTCTTTCTCCTACAGCAAGCAGACGAAGATAGAGAAGAAGCAGGAGATCTGGGACCAGACATGGTCGACAAATCTCGAGCTGCGTTACGATATCAAGGGGTCGAAGGGCATATCCATACCTGGACTCGGCAGCAGGCTGTCGTTCGAAAGTAATTTGACCACGATACTGAACCTGGGGTACAGTTCGACGGAGAGTTACAATCTCCCGGCGTCGACCGTGCTTACGGTAGCTCCGAGGTTTACCTACACGTTCAGCCGGAATATTTCGGGAAGCCTGACGGCCAACTACAAGAGGATTGCCGGCGGCAGGTTCGGGTACATCAACCACGAGGTGGGTCTGCATGCAACAGCGGAATTCAAGTTCTAGCACGAGTCGGAGGATAGCGGCGGCGCTGCCTCTTCTTACAGCGGTCATTCTCGCCGCCCTCACCGGTTGCGGTTCCGGCGATGTGCCCGAGTTTGACAGTGCGTCCGCCTTCACCTTTCTCGAGCAGCAGGTCGATATCGGATTTCGCTACCCCGGGTCCCCCGAACACAAGCAACTGCAGAAATACCTTACGGGCAGGCTCCAGGAATTCGGAGCAAACGTCTCTCTTCAGCCGTTCGAGGCGGTACTGACCACAGGTGATACGCTGAATCTGATCAACATAATCGGCAATTACAACAGGAAGGCGTCGAAGCGGATAATGCTCGCCGCTCATTACGATACGAGGCCGTTCGCAGACAGGGATCCCGATCCGACGAATCGCGACAAGCCCATCGCCGGCGCGAATGACGGTGCGAGCGGCGTCGCTGTTCTGCTCGAGATAGCGAGGCTGCTGGGAGAGAGCGAGCCGTCAGTGGGAGTCGATATCGTCCTTTTCGATGGGGAGGATTATGGAAGGGAAGGGACGGCGATCGATTACTGCCTCGGTTCGGCACATTTCGCCAGGCGCCTGAGGGGGTACAAGCCGTACGCGGCGATCGTGATAGACATGATCGGGGACAGCGATCTCGAGATCATGATGGAGGGATACTCGAGGGCCGCTTCACCGGTCCTGCTGGGTGAATTGTTCGATATCGCCGAGCAGCTCGGTTACGGGCAGTTTCGCCGGAAGAAGATGGAAGCGATAATCGATGACCATCTCCCCCTGATACAGGCCGGCATCAACGCCGTCGACCTGATAGATTTCGACTATGATTACTGGCATACCCTCGAGGACACTCCCGACAAGTGTTCACCCGAATCGCTGGAGGCTGTCGGGAATGTGCTGCTGCACTACATCTGGCGGCAGTAACCGGGGCCTCATTGATCAGTATCCAGTAAAAAGTGCTTGATTTATCCGCCTCCGTGGGATACTTATATATCGACGAACGAGTGGGGCGGTGACGCCCCCTTTTCTTTTATATCCGGCGTTTCGGCGTCCGGAGGCGTTGGGGCGGAGACCTATGAACCCGGACGAAGGACTCTTTTCAGTAGTAGAGAAAGAAGTCGAACTCCTCGGTTTCGAGCTGGTTAAGCTCGATGTGATATCGAGGGGTCACAGGAAGGTCCTGCGTCTGTTCATAGACAGGCCCGAAGAGAGTGTCTCGGTCGGTGATTGCATCAAGGTATCGAAGGCGGTCGGGTTCGTGCTCGAGGGCGAGGAGCTGATCCAGGGAGCTTTCAACCTGGAAGTCTCGTCTCCAGGCATCAACAGGCCGCTCGTCAAGCCGGCGCATTTCGAGAAATTCACCGGTCACAGCGCCAGGGTGGAGTACTTCGAGGGCGCGAGAGAGAAGAAGACGGTCATCGGGGAGATCGCGAGGGTCGGAGAAGACTCTATCGTGATCCTTTCGGAGGGTAAAGAGACGACCGTCGGGTTCGACCGGATCATCAAGGCGAGCCTCCACGGAGAGAAATGGGACATTGGCTCAGCAAAGGGACGCGGAAAGAAGCGTACCGGGAAAAGCCGCTAGAGGAAAAGATTTTGACACTTCAGCGTGCGTACACTAGAATGTTCTGCACGGTTTGAAGGGAGCGTCAAGGATGAACGCAGGATTTCTGGATGCATTTGCCCAGATAATAAGGGTCAAGAGGGTCGACAAGGCCACTCTTATCGACACGATCAAGGTAAGTCTCATCTCGGCAGCCAAGCGAAAGTTCGGGCAGGAAGCGGAGATCGAGGTCGAGCTGGACGACGCCAAGGGCATACTCGAGGTATATCGAATATTCAAGGTCGTCAAGAAGGTGGAAGAACCGGACACCGAGATCGATCTCAAGGAAGCCCGCGAAATGGACGATGAGGCCCAGGTCGGGTCCGAGATAAAGCTCATGCTTCCTCTTGAGGAGTTCGGCCGCAATGCCGTCCAGACGGCCAAGCAGGTCCTGATGCAGAAGGTCAGGGAGGCCGAGAGGGGCAGGGTCTACGAGGATTACAAGGACAAGATCGGAGTCATTGCTTCCGGAACGGTCCGCCAGGTGGACAGGGGAAACATCCTTGTCAACCTCGGCAGGGCAGAGGCTTACCTGCCCAACCGCGAGCAAATAAGGAAAGAACGCTACAATCAGGGCGACACGATCCGCGCCGTCATCATAGAGGTCGACAAGGAGGCCAAGGGCCCCCTGATCATCCTCTCGCGGACGAGCCACCAGTTCCTCCTGAAGCTGTTCGAACAGGAGGTCCCCGAGATATTCGACGGAGATGTCGAGATAAAGAGCATCGCCCGGGAGCCGGGCGGTCGCTCGAAGATCGCCGTCAATTCGAGAAGCGATAAGGTCGACGCCGTCGGTTCCTGCGTAGGGATGAAGGGATCGCGCGTACAGGCCGTAGTAAACGAACTTCACGGCGAGAAGATAGATATCGTCAGCTGGAGCGAGAGCTCTAACGAATTCGTCTCCAGGGCGCTCGCGCCGGCGAAGGTATCGGCACTGAGGTTCAACGAGGCCGAGGATGACGTCCTTGTCATCGTCGAGGAGGACCAGCTCTCGCTTGCCATAGGCAAGGAGGGACAGAACGTCCGCCTTGCGTCGAAGCTCACCGGCTGGAAGATCGACCTGGCAACCGTCAGGGCCGTTGACCGCAGGGACAGGCTCGAGCAGAAGCTCCAGATGGATATCTCCGACATGGTCGGGGTGACGCCGAAGATCGCGTCGAAGCTCAAGGGCATCGGAATCCTCACCGTTCAGAAGCTCTACAAGACCACGATCGACGAACTGGTCGAAGTCGAGGGCGTCGGCCCGAAGACGGCGGAGAAGCTCAAGGAGAGTGCGATCGAGACGATGGAAGAGCTGAACAAGGCGCTCGAGGAACTTCTCGAGAAAGAGAAGGCCGAAGAGGCCGTCAAAAAGGAACTCTTCGACGAGACAGCACTCGCTCCCGAGATCGTGAAAGAGGAAGAGGAACCCAAGCTCACCGAGGAACAGCTCTTCGGCAACCTGCCCGACTCCGATGATGAGGATGGCGAGGAAGAGGCTGAGGAAGAAGCTGAGGAAGAGGCTGAGGAAGAGGAGGAGGCCGGAGAGGGCGAGGAAGAGGCTGAGGAATCTGAAGAGGCTGAAGAGGAAGCCGATTCCAAAGAGGAAGAAGCGACAGGGGATGAGGAAGAAGCCCCTTCTGAAGATATAGAGACTGAGGAGCCGGGCGGCGAGGATACCGGTCCCGGCAAAAAGGAATAACAAGGTTTTGGAAGGGAGTTGAGGTCCTTTGGCGAAAGTCCGCGTATATCAGCTGGCCCGCAAGTATGAGATCTCCAGCGACGCTTTGAGGAAGATCCTCGTTAAAGAGGGGATCACCGTCAAGAGCCATATGAGCTCCGTGGACGAAAAGGTTGAGACGTTCATCGAGCAGCATTTCAAGCGCGTCAAAGCGGCCACGACTCGCGAGATCAAGAAAAAGGACAGAAGACCTCCCAGGGGGGGCGGACAGCCCCCGAAGAAGACCAAGGGCAAGAGAACAAGAAAGTCCGTGAAGAAGCCCGAGACCGACCACAAGGCGGTCAAGGAGAGCGTCAAGCGCACCCTTGCCAAGCTCGATGTGACGAGGAAATCCCGCAGGCGCAAACGCGAGAAGGAAGAGGTCATCGAGGTAGAGGAGGAGCAGGGAGTCATCAAGCTTCCCGAGTTCTCCACCGTAGCGGACCTCGCCCAGAAGCTCGATATCGATCCGACCGAGATCATACAGAAGTGCTTCGCGATGGGACTTATGGTCTCGATCAACCAGAGACTCGACGCGGACACGATCATGATGCTGACCGAAGAGCATGAGGTCACTGTTCAGTTCGTATCGGTCTACGGGCAGGACATGCTCGCGAGGAAAAAGGAAATCGACCCCGAGCGGATGATCGAGCGCTCGCCGGTCGTAACGATCATGGGGCATGTCGATCACGGCAAGACCTCGCTTCTGGACAATATCCGAAACAGCAATATCATCGCCGGCGAAAAGGGCGGGATCACGCAGCATATCGGTGCGTACGAGGTCGAGAAAGCGGGACATAAGATCACATTCATCGACACCCCGGGTCATGAGGCGTTCACCGCGATGCGTTCGCGCGGAGCTCAGCTGACCGATATCGTGATCCTGATCACAGCCGCGGATGATGGCGTCATGCCTCAGACGATCGAGGCGATCAACCATGCCAGGGCCGCCGATGTCCCGATAATCGTAGCGATAAACAAGATCGACCTGCCGAATGCCGACCTCAACAAGGTAAAGCAGGGTCTGATCCAGCAGAACCTCGTGCTCGAGGAGTACGGCGGCAACGTAATGGGCACCGAGATCTCGGCGAAGAACGGCGTCAATATAGAAAAACTGCTCGAGATGATCCTCCTGCAGGCGGAGATGATGGAACTGAAGGCCGATCCCGAGGCCGAGGTCCGCGGAGTTGTCCTCGAGGCCCGTAAGGAAGAGGGCAGGGGCAATGTCTGCACAGTCCTGATCCAGCAGGGGACGCTGAAAATAGGCGACAATTTCATTACGGGCAATTACTTCGGGCGCGTAAGGGCGATGCTCAACGAGCGCGGCAGCAGGATCGAGCTGGCGCCGCCGTCGACCCCGGCCGTCATCCTCGGCTGCACGGGGATCCCCCAGGCGGGAGACGCCTTCTACCAGATCGAAGATGAAAAGACCGCCAAGGAGATCGCCTCCAAGAGGCAGCAGTTCGCCCGCGAGAAGGACCGCCGGCTCGTCCAGAGGATCACCCTCGAGGACCTGTACAGGCAGATCCAGGAGGGTAGCGTCAAGGATCTCAACCTCATCATCAGGGCCGATACGGACGGCTCGCTCGAAGCGGTCACGGACAGCTTCACATCTCTCGACACGGAAGAGGTCAAGGTCAACGTCATCCAGAAACTCGTCGGCATGGTAAACGAGAGCGATATCCTGCTCGCCTCGGCGTCGAACGCCGTGGTGATCGGGTTCAATACCTTGATAACACCGAAGGCGGAAGTGCTCGCCAAGACGGAAAATGTGGACGTAAGGTTCTACGAGGTGATCTATAAGGCGATCGATGATATCAAGGCCGCCATGTCGGGTCTTCTCGAACCGGAGATCATCGAGACTCCTCTCGGAGACGCCGAGGTGAGACAGGTCTTCAAGGTCTCAAAGACAGGCACTATCGCCGGTTGTTACGTTACCTCGGGAACGATAAAGCGCAATGCCCTTGTACGCGTGAAAAGGGACGGGGAGGTCATTCACCAGGCTGCGATCAATTCGTTGAAGCGGTTCAAGGATGACGTCAAAGAAGTCCAGTCCGGATTCGAATGTGGTATCGGGGTAGAGGGCTTCGATGAATATGTCGAGGGTGACATTTTCGAGGTATACGTCGAAGAGGAGAGGCACAGATCGATCGATGACTGAGCGGGAGGCACGGGATGATCGTGGCTTGCCTCAGAATCCGGCTGCACCTGCCCGGCTGCAATTCACTCAAGGAAAAGCGGTTCGTTCTGAAGAGCCTCAAGGACAGGTTGCGCAGCAGGTTCAATGTCGCCGTCTGCGAGTACGGCAACCAGGACAAGTGGCAGCTGACCGATCTGGGTATCGCGACCGTGACTACCCACACGAGGGGCGCGGACAAGGTTCTTCAGTCGGTAGTAAATTATATCGAGAGAGACGGCCGCGTACAGCTGGTCGACATGGAGAGAGAGACATACTGACCACGCGGGACAGGATATGAGCGAGAGGACCAAGGGAAGAATAGAGCAGACGATACGCCAGACGGTGGCGGCGCTTCTCATGCGCAAGGTCAAGGATCCCCGTGTGACCGACGTCTCGATCCTGCGCGTCGATATCTCGAGGGACTATTCCGTCGCGAAGATCTACTTCAATCTCATTGGCGGCAGCGAGCCTGAGAGGGTGGCCGAAGCGGAGAAGGGTCTGCTCAGCAGCAGGGGATACATGCGGATGCACGTCAAGAAACACCTCAAGCTCAGGGTCATACCCGAGCTTGTTTTCATATTTGATTCGTCGCTCGACAGGGCGATGCATCTCGAGGAGATCATCGAAAGCCTGCACATCGAGGAAGACAGCGGAGAAGCTGAAGGAAAGGAACAGGAATGAGCGGGGAGAGGTTCGAAAAGGAATTCTCCGAGATGATGGCGCTGATGGAACGCCACGGATCGGTCCTCGTAACGGGGCACATCGATCCTGATGGCGACTGCATCGGTTCGATGTTCGCCATCGCCCTGATGCTCGAAGAGATGGGCAAGACCGTGATGTGCTACGCCCCCGGCGAGATCTCCGAACTCTTCCTCAAGCTCCCCGGCGCATCGATGCTGGCCCGGCGCGAGGATGCGTCGAACTTCAAGCACGACCTCATTATAGCGGTCGATTCTCCCAATACGGCGAGGACGGAGCATTTCGCCAGGCCGTGCGAGAACGAGGATGTCATCAACATCGACCATCATCCCACCAACGAGATGTACGGCTGCGTGAACATCGTCGACGGCGATGCCGCAGCGACTACCGTACTCGTATACAGGTTCTTCATGTCGTCGGCCCCCGACAGGATGACAAGCGATATTGCCGACTGCCTCTATCTGGGCATCCTTATGGATACAGGCGGCTTCCGTTTTCGGAACGTCGATTCCGAGGCGCTCAGGGTATCCTCCGAGCTGCTCGATCTCGGAGCGAGGGCGTTTGATCTTGCTCACGAATATATTTATATGAAGAAATTCTCCACGCTCAAGCTGCTCGGTCTCGTCCTCGATTCCCTGCGCCTGCACCTCGATGGCAGGGCGGCGACGATGGAGGTCACCTCGGAGATGCTCGAGAAATCGGGGACCACTCTGAAGGATTCGGAAGGCTTCGTCGATTACGGCGCCGCGCTCGACGACGTCGAGCTCGTGGCGCTCTTCAGAGAGACCGCCCCCGGAGAGATAAGGGTCAGCCTGCGCTCGAAGAACCATTACGACGTCTCGGCCCTTGCCGAGAGATTCGGCGGCGGCGGACATGTCAGGGCCGCCGGGCTTACACTGGAGACTGCCGATCTGGCGTCGGCCAGGGAGACGATCGTAAAAGGCTTCAAAGAGATGCTCGATTGAAACGCTGCGGAGACGGCGGGCCGGATATGGACGACAGACTCGATAATCTCGTAATTCCCGTTAACAAGTCCCTGGGCCTGTCGACTTACGATGTCATCAGGCGCTTCAGGAAGGTCGTAAGGGTCAGGAAGGTCGGGCATTCGGGGACGCTGGACCCGCTTGCAACCGGCCTCGTGTTGCTTCTGACGGGCGATGCAACGAAATTGTCGAGCTATCTGATGGATCTTCCGAAGACATATATTGCCGATATCGAGCTGGGAAGTTCGACCGATACGAACGACGCTGAAGGAAAGGTCGTCGAGACGGGTGACTGGAGCGGCGTCACCGTGGACGCGATCCGGTCGATCCTTCCCTCCTTCCTCGGCAGGAGGGAACAGGTGCCTCCGATGTTCTCCGCCCTGAAGCACAAAGGCGTACCGCTGTACACGATGGCTCGCAGGGGCGAGTATGTCGAACGAAAGCCCCGAGAGGTCGAAACCTACGGGCTCACGCTGCTTGAGTGCGAGCTTCCCGTCTTCCGGGTCGAGATCGTCTGCTCGAAGGGGATGTACGTGAGGGTGCTTGCCGAGGAGATCGGCACGAAACTCGGCGTACCGGCGCATTTGAAGAACCTCGTGAGGACCAGGATCGGGCAGTTCGACGTCGGATTGGCCGTGCGCGACGATGAGCTGGACGGTATTGCCGGCATGGAGAAGCCCGGGTTCGGCCTGGCTGAGGCGCTCAGCCACCTTAAGCCGGTCGAGCTCGACGAGCAGCAGCTCGCCGGGGTGCGCAACGGCGCCGCTCCCAGAACGGGCGGTCCCGCGGCCCGTGTGGGAGAGTTTCTGCGGCTCCTCGACGGCGAGGGTAACCTCTGCGCGATCGCCGAAGCGGGACCGGCTGGTATGATGAAGCTCAGGAGGGTCTTCATAAACGATGACCGGAGATAACAGGCGATGACTCAGCTGATCAGAAGCGAAGATGCAGCAGGTCTCGAGAGCGCTGACTCCACGGTGACCATCGGAGTGTTCGACGGGGTCCACACCGGCCACCAGAAGGTCATCTCCGAGGCGCTCGCGAAGGCGAGGGAAGGGGGCCCTAAGAGGACAGTCCTGGTGACATTCGACAGGCACCCGATGAGCGTCACCCGTCCGGAGGCCGCGCCCGGGCTGCTCACTACGCTGGAAGAGAAACTATCGCTTCTCAAGGGTCTGTATCTCGATGTGATATTTGTCGAGAAGTTCGATATCGCTACCGCCTCGATCCCATACACCGAATACATAAAGGAAAGACTCGTAGGCTCCCTGGGCATGAAGCAGCTGATCGTCGGATATGATTTCCATCTCGGCAAGAGCCGGGAGGGGGGCAGCGAGGCCCTTATAAAAGAGGGTGAAAGCTCCGGTTTCGGCGTGACGGTAGTGCCCCCGGTCGTAGTAGGAGGCACGGCCGTCTCAAGCACGAGGATCAGGAAGGACGTGATGGAGAGGAAGATGGGCCGCGCGGCGAGATTCCTCACCCGTCCCTATTTCTTCGATGCCGACGTCGAGAGAGGCGGCGGAGTGGGCCGCGAGCTCGGATACCCGACAGCCAATGCCTGCATCGCCCACAGCGAGAAGCTCATACCGCCGGGAGGGGCCTATGCGGTCACCGTCGATACCGGCGATACGGTCCATGAAGGGATGATGAACATCGGTCTCGCGCCGACCGTCAGATGCGACGGACGGGAAAGTATCGAGGTCCATCTCTTCGATTTCGAAGGGGATCTGTACGGCAGCAGGCTGCGTATAAATGTCGTGGAATACATTCGCGACGAGAGGCGTTTTCGCGGCCGGGACGAGCTGATGGGCCAGCTCCTGAAGGATAGCGTAAAGGTCAGGGGGATTCTGGAAAAGAAACGTTGACAATCCTAAAAAGTCGTGTATGTTTCGTTATTGCACTTGACATACAAGGCAGTTTGAGGCGGATCGGGCATGGGGCCCTTTCTGCTGCCATCGTGTATCAGCACGAGTATGAAGGAGGTCAGGACGATGGCACTGCAAAAGGACACGAAGAAAGAGGTTATCAGCAGATTCCGGCTGCACGAGTTAGACTCGGGCTCACCGGAAGTGCAGATTGCGCTCCTCACAGAACGTATCAACGCTCTAACAGAGCACTTCAAGGTTCACAAGAAAGACTTTGCGTCGAGGCGCGGGCTTCTCAAGCTCGTAGGACGCCGCCGCAAGCTTCTTGATTACCTGAAGAAGAGCAGGATCGAGAAGTATCGCGAGCTCCTCAAGGAACTCAACCTCAGGAAGTAAGCACAGCATTTGTTGTTTTGCCCGCGGTGTCGTGGCCGGCTGGGTAGAGTAGTACCTTCTGTTGATATCGGCAGATGGAGAAGAGAGAAAAGGAATGATCAGAAAGACTAAGCAGATCGATGGAAGAGAGATTTTCATCGAGACCGGACGCATCGCCAGGCAGGCGGACGGATCGGTTCTCGTTGGGGAAGAAGGGACCACTGTCCTCGTTACGGCAGTCTCATCAGAGGCCGTCAGCGACAGGGGATTCTTTCCGCTCTTTGTCGAGTACAGGGAAAAATTCTACGCCGCCGGCAAGATCCCCGGCGGATTCTTCAAGCGTGAGGGAAGGCCCTCCGAGAGGGAGACCCTCGGAGCGAGGCAGATAGACCGGCCGATCAGGCCGCTCTTCCCCGAAGGCTTCATGAGCGAGGTCCAGGTGGCGTGTACGGTCCTGAGCAGCGATAAGCAGCATCAGGCCGACATTCTGGGCATCGTCGGCGCCTCGCTTTCGCTGAACATGTCGAACATCCCGTTCGACACGGTCGTCAGCGGCGTGCGGGTCGGCATGAAGGACGGCAAGTTCATTCTCAACCCGACCTTCGATCAGGTCGAAGAGGGCGAGCTCGAGCTCGTCATCGCCGGATCCGACGAGGCTATAATCATGGTCGAGGGACAGGCCGAAGAGCTGTCCGAAGAGAAGATCATGGAGGCGCTCGATTTCGGGCACGAAAAGATCAAGGAGCTCAACGCCTTCCAGAGGGAAATACTCGCCGAGTGCGATATCCCGGAGAAGAGGACGTTCGAGGTGGCCGAGGTCGACCAGGACCTCCAGCAGAGGCTGAGGCATGACTACCTCCAGGAGGTTGACCAGAGGTGCCGGGTCAAGGGTAAGCACCTGCGAGGCAAGGCCCTCTCCGAGGTCAAGACCCAGGCCCTCGAGAAGTACGGCGAGGAATTCCCCGAGTCGGAAAAGGTAATCAAGAACATCATGCACGACCTCGAGCGCGAGGCTGTCAGGAAAATGATCCTCGAAGAGAAGGTCAGGACCGACGGCCGCGCTTACGACGAGGTCCGCGGCATCGACTGCGAGATCGCTGTCCTTCCGAGGACTCACGGCAGCGCCCTCTTTACCAGGGGCGAGACGCAGAGTCTCGTCGTGACGACGCTCAGTACCTCGCAGGACGAGCAGCGCGTCGACGCTCTGTCAGGCGAGAGCTGGAAGAAGTACATGCTTCATTACAACTTCCCGCCGTACAGCGTCGGCGAAGTCGGATTCTTCCGCGGTCCCGGTCGCAGGGAGATCGGTCACGGAGCGCTCGCCGAGAGGGCGATCCGCCCCGTTATCCCCGCCGACGAGGATTTCCCCTACACGATCAGGGTGGTCTCCGACATCATGGAGTCTAACGGCTCGAGCTCGATGGCCACTGTCTGCGGCGCAAGCCTCGCCCTGATGGACGCCGGCGTGCCGATCAAGAAGGCCGTTGCGGGTGTCGCGATGGGTATGATCATGGAGGACGGCAAGTACGCGATCCTCACAGATATCCTCGGACTCGAGGATCATCTCGGCGACATGGACTTCAAGGTCACCGGAACACGCGAAGGCGTGACCGGTTTCCAGATGGACGTCAAGATCTCGGGTATCTCGAAAGAGGTCATGACCGAGGCTCTCGAGCAGGCGAAGCGCGCGAGGATGCAGATCCTCGACATTATGAACAAAACGATCGATAAGGCGAATGATGATATCTCGCCCTTCGCACCGAAGATCCACCAGATCAAGGTGCCGGTCGACAAGATTCGTGAGATCATCGGCCCGGGAGGGAAGATGATCCGCCATATCCAGGATACTTCGGGCGCGAAGATCGACATCGAGGATGACGGCACAGTGACCATCGCCGCCATAGACGGAGACTCGCACGACAAGGCTATGGCGCTGATCGACGAGATCACCGCCGAGCCCGAAGTCGACAAGGTCTACATGGGCAGGGTCAGGAGCATCGTGCAGTTCGGCGCGTTCCTCGAGATCATGCCGGGCCGCGACGGACTGCTGCACATCTCCGAGATCGACATCAATCGTGTCGAGAGGGTCGAGGACGTCCTCAACATCGGCGACGAGATCGAGGTCAAGGTCGTCAACGTCGATCGTGACGGCAAGATCCGCCTGAGCCGCAAGGTTCTTCTCCCCGACTACGACGAGGAAAAGCACGGCAGCAGCAGGGACGGCGGCCGAAGGGGCGGCGGCGACCGAGGCCGCAGGGACCGTCGCTGATCCATTATGATAAATCTGCCAGAACCACGCAGGATCGCCCTCGAATCGGG
>DAOVNN010000045.1 GCA_030630165.1 Candidatus Krumholzibacteriota bacterium | reverse complement strand
GTCCGGGCCGGGACATGCCTGCGTGCGCGGCAGCCTCGGCGCGATGACGGTGAGCAGCAGGGCGGAGAAGATATAGGTGACGCCGTCGAGATAGAAGCATGACTGCCACGAGAAGTAGTCGAAGATGATGCCCCCGCCGAGAAAGCCCCCGATGACCCCGGCGATTCCCGCTATCCAGAGGATCGAGTTGACCTTCACCAGTTTGTCAGGGGGTACGATCTCCGGGAGAAGCCCGGACTTGGCCGGGAGGAAGAGGAGATTCCCCGCCGAGATCATGAAGACGACCGCCATGACCGGGATAAAACTTCCCGTCGAGGTGAAAGCAGCAGGTATGAGGAGGACAAGGAGTCCCCGGGCGAGGTCAGTCGCCGCGAGTATCCATCTCTTGCTGAGCCTGTCTACGATCACTCCGGCGATGGGAGCGAGCAGGAAGACCGGAAGGTACATCGCCGCATAGATCCCGGAGAGCTGGAGGGATGGATCATCCGAGAACCTGTTGACGAGGGCGACGAGGGAAAAGTTGTTCAGCCTGTCTCCGAAGAGAGAGACCGCCTGGGCGGTCCAGAAGGCGGTGAACAACCCGGTTGATATAGCGGTCGCGGCCAGTCCGCCGGATCTGTTTTTTCCGCCCGGGGGGCCGTTCATCAGGTCTCCACCGGTTTCGAAGGCCCGGGGAGCTGCTCCTTCTCGACGCCGAGGATCTTCCGGAAGCTCTTCTCCAGCGTGGCGGTGACCGAACTCCAGTCGAAGGTGAGGGCTTTCTCGCGTCCGGCCGCTGTCATCCTCGCCGTCATCGCGGGATCGGACGCTATCCTCGTCACGGCGTCGGCTATCTCCTCGGGTGAGCCGGGAGCGACCAGGATCCCGTCTTTTCCACTCGTAACGACCTGCCGGAATCCGGGAATGTCGGAGGCGACGAGCGGTATGCCGGTGGCCATAGCCTCGAGAAGGACGATGCCGAAGCTCTCTCTACCTGTCGCAGGAGCGCAGAAGATATCGGCCGATGCGTAATATCTCGGAAGAAGCTCCGCGTCGACGCGGCCGACCGCCATTATCTCGGCGCCGCCGAGACTTATCGGGCGCGGCATCACCTTGCGTCTGAGGCCCCCCTCACCGACGAGGATCAGCCTTACGAGACGGGGGATGGCCCTCTGTATCAGCGGCAGGGCTTTGAAGAGGTGGGGCAGGCCCTTGCGCCTGTCCATCCGTCCGACGAAGAGTATGTTGAGCTTTCCGTCCCTAAGTCCCTCGACGGGGGCGATGCCGGGATGAAACCTCTCCGAGTCTATCCCGTTCGGGATGATCTCGTATTTACCGGGGAAGTATTTTTCGACAAACTTCCTTGCCGGTTCTGAGACAGCGATCCTGTGATCGAGGTGCTGAGCTCCCCATTCGACGAGGGGACGCAGGATCGCGTATAGACCGTTCTTTTCCGCGGCGGCGTGAAATGTGCCGACGAGCTTTGCTCCGGAGAGGTCGGAGACAATGGTCAGGGCAGGAAGGGTCGGGACGAGCGGGCAGTGGGTCTGGATGATGTCGAACTTTTCCCTGCGGAAGATCTCCTCGAGCTGGTGCCGAAGCCGCCAGCCTGCGGTAACGTTTGTCCATGCCCCGTTGCAGGGGAAGAGGATATTCCTTCCGATCCTGATTATTCCCGGTTCTTTTATCCGCCTGCCGTCGTATCTCGTGGTGATGATGGTGACATCGTGCCCCAGTTTCTTCAATTCCGTCGCTGTATGGTGGACGACCTCGGTGACTCCGCCCGGCTTGGGATAGTAGGATTGCGTCACGATACCTATCTTCATATCGCATCCTCCCAGAATTTCCTGAAAATGCACCACTGGTCGGCGTTGTCACTGATATAACCCTCGATCGCGGAGAATATCGTGTGCTGGGTCCGGCTCTCTCCGGCCCGCGCCGCCTCGCCCGGGGCGAGGAGGGTCTCCATGTTCAGCTGCGACCGCTGATCGTCCAGTCTCCTGCAGCATACGCCGAGCACGGGAGCGCCGGTGCTCATCGCGAGCCTCGCCGCGCCGCGCGGCAGGATGACCCGCCTGCCGAACAGCTCGACCTGTACACCTCCCTCGAAGATGTCCCCGTCCAGCAGGAGGGCGATAATGCCTCCTGCCTGAAGGATCCGGTACAGCTTCCTGTATGACTGTTCGGGGCCTATGACCACGATCCCTTTCTCCTCCTTGACCTGTTTGACCGAGTCGGTGAGAAGAGAGTTCATCTGCTGTCCGGCCACGACGCTCAGAGGGTAGCCCAGCGAGCCGAGAAGGAGGCATGGAAGCTCCCAGTTGCCCAGGTGGGCCGTTGCGAGGATAGCTCCCCTTCCCGCGGCGAGCGCTTCGTCGAGGACATGTCGATGAGGAAAATCAACGCGGCCCTTTATCTCGTCTCCGTCCCATCTCGAGGAGGCGAACATCTCGATCAGATTCATCGAATGATTCCTGAAGATCCCGTACACATTCCCGCCGGAGCGAGGCGCACCGACGACAGAGAGGTTGCAGCGCACATTGTGTCTCTTTCCCGGGGACAGGCAGTAGGAGCCCAACGCCGAAAAATCGGCAGCGAAGCTCCTGACCCGTCCGGGAAGGCTGTCCAGGATCGCCGCCGTAACATTGAATACTGTGGTTCCTTTCATCTTCACAACGTCAAAGAGAATATTCCCGCAATCGGCGGGCTGTCAAGTATTTGAAATGGCACACTTCTGGCAATAACCCGGCATGTCACACTGATGGAGGTGAAACATTGCAGGTCTGCACGGAAACGACTCTGTTCATGCAAAAAGCGATATATTACGTCAGCAGGCTTATTGCGGCCCGGGGCGTTCTGGAGATGACCGACTGCCGGCTCAATTTTCAGGTATCAAATCTTGATTCTTCATTCGGCATGAGAGGCGTATCTATCGACCTCGCAACTGTGGATGATGTCCGCATCGAGGGAGGCGACCTCCATCCCCGAGTTATCGTGTGCTCGGGAAGGAACTATGAGTTCGTTCTGCCGAAAGCTCAGGAACTCTACGACCAGCTCAAGATCTGCTGCTTCAGCTCAGTCTCCTCCGAGCAGGAGGAAGACGAGGGTCCCGGGATCCAGTGCGGGTGCGGGCACTCAGTCAGCGACAAGTACAATTTCTGCCCCTGGTGCGGATCTAAAGTATCGCGGACATAACAACCTGCCTGTTTTTCACTTGTCGCACCGCATATCATTTGTTAAATTCCATTCAGGATGGGGCCTCTATGCGCCCTGTAATCCGCTTAAGTAATGTAAAGGGAGGTTCAGATGAGGCAGCTCGGTGCCATAATATTGATACTGGCTCTTATGCCGGTGCTGCTGGCGGGGTGTTCGGACGACAGCCAGGAAGTCGCACCCACGGGGATCAGCCTGAATTTCACGGATTGTCTCACATTCGGAATATGGGTGTTTATCGAGGGTGAATACCAGGGCATGGCCTCATCCGAGGAACCGTCCTTTTTCGCGCTCGCTCCCGGATCGTATGAGCTTTACATGCGCAGCAACGCGATGTACGGTGATATATATGTCTGCTGGACGGAGCAGATCACCGTGTCCGACGGCAATACGACCGGGCTCACGTACAGTTGCGACGGAGCTGAATGTCAGGACTGACGATCATCTGAAGAAGGGACGGAACCTCCCCTCGACAGCGGTAGTGTGTAACTTGCAGTTTACATCGCCCTCTCTCATTTTTGGGAGAGGGCGTTTTTTCTGCCGTTTAATAATCTTCCTAACCGTTGTTCCCACTACAACTTAAAAATATTTCTCGTAATCATTCTGTGGCACGCTACTTGCGATTCAATCCACTTGCCGGGGTTGGCGCTTTCCCGACTGAATCAGGAAGTGAACACCCTAGCTCCAGTGAGGTTTGGCCTGCTCCGGTTTCTGCTTTCTTGTCTGAACACCAGGTGAGCGGGACGGGAGCCCGCCCCGGCATTTTCAAGGAGAGGCTCAAGATGGCTGTCTACAATTACGCCGGCGGAGAAGTTAACATAAAAGTCGTATATTACGGCCCCGGACTGAGCGGCAAGACGACGAACCTCGAGTATATGTACTCGAAGCTCCCGCGCGAGAACAAGGGCAAGATGGTCTCGATGAAGACGCGGACCGACAGGACGCTCTTCTTCGATTTCCTTCCGATCGAAGTCGGTGAACTGAGCGGTCTCAAGGTGAGGTTCCTGCTCTATACCGTTCCCGGACAGGTCTATTACAACGCGACGAGAAAACTCGTGCTGAAAGGCGTGGACGCTCTCGTGTTCGTCGCCGATTCATCACCAGACAGTCTCGAGGACGACAGGGAAAGCCTCGGCAATCTCGAGGAGAACCTCAACGAGCTGGGGATGTCGCTTGCCAGCACTCCCTGGGTGATGCAGTTCAACAAAAGGGACATTCCAGGATGCATGAGTAAAAAGATGCTCGACAAGGAGCTCAATACCTGGAAGACCCCGTCATTCGAGGCAGTCGCTACAGAGGGCAAGGGTGTATACGAGACATTCGAAGGAATAGCGAAACTGGTCTTCAAGCGACTCAGGCACGAACTCAACGACAAGACTGCCGGCAGAGACGACAGCGTGAGCGACAGACCCGTCGACGGACTGGTCGATGTTGAAGTCGTTGCGCAGGGCAGATCAAGTAGAATTAACTCAGAGGCAGGTGAGAGCGAGACTTCAGGTTACGCAGAGGAGAGAGAAGAGGAGCACGAGTCTGTCTCTGAGTTTGTAGATCACGTGCTGAAGGAAGACACGGCCTCTACCGATTCGCCCAGGGACCTCGGGATGGACAGGGAAGGGTACGAGGAGTACGGGCACATGGTCGAGCTCGGAGACAACGGCGGCGGTTCGGACGCTGAAGAGGTCGATGATGAAGCGAGTGTCGCTGTGGCTCAGAATGCGGAAGCGGCGGCGGAGAAAGTAGAGGCGGTGGAGGAGAAGATAGAGGTGGTGGAAGAGGAAGAGAAAAAAGAGGTGTTCATAAACGATCCGCTCGTGAATTTAGCCGAGGAGAAGCCTGAGTCGGCAGTTGACGAGGCTCCGGTCTCAGCCGAGAAAAACGAGGAGCGCCCGGCCAAGATGATAACGGTGCCGGTGGATCTCACCGAGGAGGAGATACGCAACGAAGTCCCGGTGAAGATCATACTCGATATCAAAGTCCATTCGGGTTGACCGGTTCCGCGGTCGGTGGAACAAAAGAACTTGACCGTTGTACAATTAATAACGATGATATAACCGGGATTCGGCTGAATCGCGGTTTTTTATACGGAGGAGCTGATGGTAAAGATCCTCATCGTAGACGACGAGATCAACGTCAGGAAACTCTACAGCGAAGAGCTCGAGGGAGATGGCTACGAGATTGTCTCCGCCGGGACGGTCGCCGAGGCGATCGAAGCGGTCGAGAGGGAAACGCCCGACCTGATGATCCTCGATATGAAGCTTGGCGACGAGAGCGGGATCGACGCGCTCAGCAAGATCGTCGAGCGCCGGAAGGACCTGCCCGTGATAATCAATTCGGCCTATTCCGACTTCAAAGATAACTTCCAGACGTGGGCGGCCGACGCCTACATCGTGAAGTCCGTCGATCTGACTCCGCTGAAAGAAAAGATCAGGGAGCTTCTCGACAGTTCCGGCCAGTGAGCACCGAGATGAAGAATAAAGCTTTTATATCGATCCTGGTTATACTGATGCTGACGGCTGTTTCCGCCGGCGCGCAGCAGACGACCACTACTCCCCGGGAGCAGAGCGTATTTGACGACTATCTCAACCCGGTCAACACCGATGCTGGTTTTCTCATGATCCCCGGCCTGAACTTCCGCAGTTCGGTGGGATTCTCGTACGCATCCTCGAAGGGGTTCGGCGACGTCGGCATGGGATACTATATGGGCCATTTCAGCTACAATCTGGGCAGTACCGTCACGCTGAACTGGGATGTCGGGGTGGGTTCGTACATGATGGGCGGCGACGGCATGAACAGCTACCAGGTGATGATCCCGAACTTCAACGTGACGTGGCGGCCGGGCGATAATGTGATGGTCAAGCTGCAGTACATGCAGGGCAGCTACCTCAATCCCTACTACTCGAGGCGCGGATTCGGCTTCTGATCCGCCGCTTTCCGGACTTCCCTCTCCAGAGGAAGACTCTCTCCCGGCTGCAGCAGCACGGCCTGCTCGCTGATCAGCTCCTCGATATCGTCGTATCCACGCGGGCTCTTCAGTGGGCCGAAGAGGATGTAGTCGTACGCGCCGAAATGGGCCGGGATGACGACCTTCGCCCGCGTGGCCCAGACGGCCCTGACCGCGTTCCCGCCGGAGAGGTGCGGCGTCATGTTGATGATAGCGATCTCCGGTTGCCAGGCCGCGCCGATCTCGTTCATCCCTTCGAAGTATTCGGTATCGCCGCTGTAGTAGATGTTGCCGTACGGTGTCGTGATCACGAATCCGATCGCTCCGCCGGCAGGCCCATTTCTCAGTGAATATCTTCCGGCGGGATGCACAGCGGCGACAGCCGCGATCCTTCCATGAGGATACTCATAGAAATCGCCGGGTCTCATGACCGTGAACTGCCTTCCAACCTCTTCGAGGTATTCGACGACGGGGTATGGGCAGAGCACCATTGCCGAGTCGGGGAACATCGCTATCGATTCGGGATGGAGGTGGTCCATGTGAGCGTGCGACACGAGTATCAGCCTCGTACCGGCCCTTGACTCAGCCGGAGGAACGGGAATTTTTCTGCGCCTGAAGATATACCTGCCGGTGAAGACGGGGTCGGTGACGATGCCGAAACCCTCGACGTCGATGTAGCAGCAGGCATGGCCCCAGAAGGTCACGTGGTTGCGCGCGGGAGGGGGGAAGAAATCTCCGTCCTCCTTCGGAGCGGCGGGGACGGCCGGAGAAAACATGGATAGAAGCAGGGCCGCCGAGAGGAGTGACGCGATGGTCCTGTGGTATGAGATGGTACTGTTCATGTCATGGAAACAGACTGAAACTTTCCGGATCATATCAATCGAACAGCCAGGTCAGGTAGACCTGAAGCTGCGGATTCCTAGCCCAGACATCGGGATAGTCCCTGTAGTAGCGCTGCGACCAGTACAGTGAGTAATCTACGCCGAGCCTGAACCAGTCCCGAAGTGTGAAGTCGGTCCTCGCGCCGATCGCGTTATCGAAATGATCCGCCGCCGTACCGTTTATCGAATGTATCCAGGACCCCCTGTAAAATACTCTCAGCGCGGTGCGTTCCATCGCCATGAGTTTATAGGAGATCCTCGCTCCGAAACCCGGGCCGTAATCGTACTCCCTGTTCGAGAGGTTGAAGTAGTCCGATTTGGAAGCTCCGAGGAAGATGCCCTCGAGGTGGAACTCGAGCTCGTGTTCTGATCTGCCGCCCCTGCCGAACCGGGAGAGGTATGAGGCGGAAAGGCTCTGGCCGCCGTATGTGTACGCCTCGTTGGCGACGTATGTGAAGTGGAAGTTCGCGTTGAGCTGCTTCGCCTTCGTTTCTGTTTCGCCCAGATCCCAGCCGTGGAGCAGGGCGTTTATATTGAATCTGCCCAACCCGTGGGGTTTGTTGTCGAGGTTGAACTGAATTCCGAAATCGAAGTAGTCGAAAGGCTTTTCACCGAGCGTTCCGAGCTTCGTGCCGTATATCATGTCAGCAGAGACGAACAGTTTCGTGCTCGACGATTTCCACCGGTCCTCGTCGCCCAGCATCCTCAGGCCGAGATTGAAACTGCCGCCGAAGTAGTCGGGGATCCGCCCGGGATTGTTCTCGTGGACCTCGAACGCCTCGCCTGTGATCAGCCTGTTGGCTCCTCTCATCGGATTGACGAGGAATCCGCCGATCTCCCGCAAGGTCCTTCCCGAGCCGGTGGCCTTGTTGTCGATCACCATGTCGGACAGCCGCCAGAGCGCCTCACCAACCGCGATCCCTCCGACCGAGGTGGTTACCCAGTCGTTGTATGAGGGGTGATGTCCCTCTCCGGTATATTCCCAGAGCCAGGCGCCGGCGAATGAGAATGCCGACGACTGGTAGAAGTCATATCCGTTCGACCTGGCCGCGTTGTAGTACAACGCGCCCTGGTAGGGGTGGCGGATGTTGTTGGCGCTGAAGGAGTTGTCGTCCCATTCCATCCCCGCCTCGAGGTTCTCCCTGATAGTTTTCGTCGAGACCACAAAGCCGCTTCCGTCCGGTTCCATTATATAGCGCCCGAAACCAGTCATCACGAGGTTGAATCCGACGGCCTCGAGAGAACTCCTCAGGAACCTGTACTTTGTGAGATGGAAATCCTCGGGTGTCCTGAGCGTGTCGGGCTTTTCCGCGCCGGGCGCCGAAGCGGCCGGAACGGCCAGAATGAGAAGAAGGGCGACGGCGATCTGAACTATCCTGATATTCTTTGCTGTTTTCATGGCGCTAATCATAGTGTCATCGCAACCTGATGTAAAGATAGAATCGAAGGTTCGCTCTTTTCCCCCTTTTTCCCTGCATATTGCTTGCATCAATCTCCATAGTCGGATTAATATACGCACATGAAACATCTGGTCACCGCAATAACTCTTGCCGCCATACTCGTCTGCTGCAGCGGAAGCGCCGACGCGCTGAAGTACCGGGAACGTCCTCCGTGGATGGCCAACGTGGGGATCGGGCTCGGCAAGGGCAGGTTCGACGACATCGACGATACGCAGAGGGTGTACCGCAGTGGAGCCGTCCCGCAGATCCGTTTCGGACGGATGCTCGGCAGGTATCTCATGCTCAGTCTCAATTACCAGGGATGGATCATCGAGTTCGATCGTTACGGTGACGTCGTACTCGAGGACGCGAAGATCCGCAGGTCGCTGCAGGACTTTACCCTCGGGCTTACCTGGTTCCCCGGGAATCCGGAGAGTGCATGGGGAGGATTGTACATCAGGGCAGGGGCCGGTGTCGGATGGGCAGGTACAGCGATCATTCCGGTTGAAGAGGGCGGGAAGCAGGAGCATGGGGAGAGGCACGACGACTGGGGGACAGGGTACCTGGGCGAACTCGGGTACGATTTCTGGATCTCGAACAACGCCGCTCTCGGATTGATCGCGAGCTACAACTATTTCGATCTCGACGGCGACATCGTGAAGACCGCATGGTTCACATCGGCCAACCTGACTCTATCGCTCTATTTCTGATCGTCGGCCCGCACCGCTGCCCATCATAAAAGACTTGACACGTTTACAAATAATGCATAGTATGTCCACGATGTATGGACATAGTTGCTCCTAAACTGCTGGAATATGAATGGAAGAGGTCATACGCATACGTCGGGAAATAACTCGGGAGATTTTTGATTACCAGGTTCTTACCGATGCCCTGTCGGATTACAACAAGCCACGCGACAAGATCACAAAGCTGCTTGCGAGCGGTGCTATCATTCGGATCAAGAAGGGACTGTATTGTTTCGGTGAGGGCTTGCGCAGGGAGCCTATCAACCGGGAGCAGGTCGCCAACCTTATTTATGGCCCATCCTATGTCAGCCTGGACTATGCTCTCAGTTACCACGGTCTGATCCCGGAGCGGGTCGAGGCCGTTACCTCTGTCACGACACGGCGCTCTCGCAACTTTGAGACACCTCTCGGTTCTTTTTCTTACCGAATGCTGCACGAAGCCAGATATGTAACTGGTGCGGTCCTTGAAGCCACAGGCAAGACAACGTTTCTGATTGCGACTCCCGAGAAGGCGCTTGTGGACAAGCTCTGGACCGATAGACGGTTCAGCGGCAAACGCTTGTCCGACTTCGGAGCATATCTGCTGGATGATCTTCGGATCGATGAGGAGGCCCTGGGCCGTCTCACCGAGTCCCGTCTTGACTCGATCGCGCTTGCCTGTGATTCACCCAAAATCAACAGGTTGGTACGCTATCTCAAGCGCTTGAGGAGGGTTTCTGATGCATGAGGCCATAAGCAACATGCTGGAACGCTACGAGTGTCGTACCCGGGATGATTACACCAACGCGCTCAGGGAAATCCTGCAGAATATAGCCCTGTTTGGCCTATGGCGCAGCAAGTTTTTCGAGCATGCGGCCTTCTATGGCGGTACGGCTCTCAGAGTTCTCTACGGGTTGGATAGATACTCGGAAGATCTGGATTTTTCGCTTCTTAAAACTGACAGCGCTTTTTCACTCGGGACTTATGGGGTAGCTCTATGCCGGGAAATCAGCAGTTTCGGCTTCGACGTGGAATTTGAGGGCCGGAAGAAGGCGCGAACCAGCGCCATCGAATCGGTATTTCTCAAAGCCAACACGTACAAGCAATTGGTCGTGATCGGGATCACCGGGGAACTTCTACGAGATCTTCATCCCGCGAAGAACCTCAAGATCAGGCTGGAAGTCGATACCGACCCGCCGGGCAACTTTGAAACAGAAACACACTATGTATTGCAGCCTGTTCCCTTTCCAGTCCGTACTTACAGGCTGCCGGATCTCTTTGCAGGTAAATTGCATGCAATCCTGTGCCGCAAGTGGAAAACTCGTGTGAAGGGCCGGGACTGGTATGATCTTGTTTGGTATATCGCCCACCATCCACAGGTCCGGCTCGCACACCTCGAATCCAGGATGAGGCAATCAGGCGACTATACCGACGATGAAGCGCTTGCGCCCGAAATCCTGCAGGCGCTGCTGCGTCGGGCCGTGGATGGTTTGGATATCGAGAAAGCGCGCTTGGAAGTCACTCCCTTCATCAGAGATCAACGCGCTCTTGATATGTGGTCACAGGAGTTTTTTGCAGAAATCATTACACGCATTGTGACGGTTTGAGCGGTTACTCCACCGACACAAACACGGCGAACCGCCCACGCGGGCTCTTGACAAGGATCGAATCTCCAATAGGATTATAGTGTCTCCGAATTTTATCAATCCTGGCGGCTGCTCCGGCAACCTTGGGTGAGCATTTCGACGGAAAGACTGTCGTGTGCGCCTCCGGAAGCCTTTGTGCCGTTCGCAGGTATGCTGTACAACGTACAGAGCGAGTACCAGGTGACCGGTATTGAGTACAGTCTGGTCACCCCCGGCGACCCGGAGCATACTCGGTTCCATGAAAGGAGTTGGATTATGAAGAGAGTACTGCTAACAGCTGCTGTAGCTCTCCTGATCCCCTCGATCCTGGCGGCTGCTCCGGCAACCTTAGGCGTTTACTTTAATGGATCGCTGACGGGAACCCCTCCGGGGGTATACATGCCGTTCATAGGCGCTTTGTACATCGTACAGAACGAGCTCTATGTGACTGGTGTAGAGTACAGCCTGGTCACCCCTAACGATCCGGCTCATACTTGGCTCATCATTCAGGGATATACCTATCCGCCCAACCATTCGCTGACACTTGGCGATGCGTTTAACGGCCAGTCTCTGACATACTGGCCGCCCCTGACCGGTTATCCCGAGGGCTATGATCTTCTGGTCACCTACCGGTTCGTAGCGTTAATGGAGTGTGAGGAGATGTGGGACTACCCCATCGTTGTCTCGGCGCATTCGGATTCCGGGTATCTGCGTGGTACTTATGCCCCCGACCACGAACTCTTCGACATCATCGGACTGACTTCGATTCTTTGTCCGTTTGAGACCGGTACCGAGGAGTCGAGCTGGGGGGCGATCAAGTCCATGATGGACTGATCATCGCTCTGTATCGATTGACTGAAGGGGGAAGCCCTCACGGGCTTCCCCCTTCTTCACGTTGAATGGATTTTCCGTAAAATATGGTCCCGATGGTACTTGACAGGCACCGGTGCCCTGTTCTAGCCTGTTGCCGGGAGCATGCATCGATCGGATTTCCTTCAGGGGGTAGCGTATGGGCCTGCGCTGGGAGAAGCTTCTCGAGTTTACGAGGGGCGAGGTACGGGAAGAGAGCAGGGAGATAGCTCGCCTGAAAAGGAAATCATCTCTGGGAGAGGCGGATATCGAGGAGGTCCTCGAGCTTGCCGATCTCTATCTCCGTAAAAGAAACAGCCCGAGAGCGGAGGCCTGTCTGCGCGACGTGATCATCGATGTCGATGCCGACGAGGAGGAGATCCTCGAGGCGTGCAACATGTTCGAGAAGATGGGGAAATACGAACTCGCCCTCGAGGGCTACCGGCGGATCGACGAGATGGGAGACTCTGAGGCCCTGCCCCTGTACAGGATGGGAAGGCTCCTCGAGCTGCAGGGCCGGTTTGAAGAGGCTGTCCGCTTTCACATCAAGGCGATCGAGAGGGAGCCCGACAATCCCGAGTGCTACTACCGTCTCGGTGTTGCCTTCACGAAGAG
>DAOVNN010000245.1 GCA_030630165.1 Candidatus Krumholzibacteriota bacterium | reverse complement strand
CCTGTCGAAGACGTTGACATACTGTGACTGCTGGATATCGATCGTGATCGCCTCGTTCAGCGCCTTGTCGAACGCCTCTTCGCCGGTGAGATTCTCTATATCGGCAATGAGTATCCAGTCTCTCTCGGAGAATGAGACCGCATCCCTCGGATAGTAGATGACCAGCGATATCGTCAGCGCCACAATGAGGACCATAGGTGCCAGAAAGGGCACCGACGCATACCATCTCCTGCGCTTGCGCTTATGCACAGCAGGGATGCTGTGAGACGATCCCGTGGCAACGGCAGTCTTCAGGCGGCGAAGATCCGTGAGGAGTTCATCCGCATGCCCGTAACGGTCCTTCGGGTCTTTTTCCAGGACCTTGTCGAGGATCATCTCGAGCTCGAGCGGAAGGCCGCTGCGCAGAGCTGTAACATGTTCATGATTTTCGTTGAGTATGGAATAGAGCACGGCCTGGTCGTAATCTCCCTTGAAGGGAACCTGCCCAGTCAGCATCTCGAAAAGGACGACGCCGAGCGACCAGATATCGGAACGATTGTCCACGCTTTCGCCCTGGGTCTGTTCGGGAGACATATAGGCGACAGTGCCCAGTGTGGTCCCATCCATCGTCAGTTTTGTCGCTCCTGCGACCCGGGCGAGGCCGAAATCGGTGATCATGACCCTGCCCTTGCCCGTGATCATGATATTTGCCGACTTGATATCCCTGTGGACAATACCCCTGTCATGAGCCTCACACAGGCCCTCAGCGATCTGAATGGAGATGTCGATCGCCTCTTCAAGAGGCAGAGGACCGGACGCTATCCTGTCCCCGAGACTCTTCCCCTCGATGAATGCCATCGAGATGAAGACCTCATTATCCTCCTCCCCGATCTCGTATATGGTGCAGATATTGGGGTGATCAAGTACCGCGGAGGCCTGAGCCTCGTGCATGAAGCGCCTCTTCCCCTCATCATCGGCCAGGGATCCGCGCATGAGGAATTTCAGGGCAACCGTGCGCCTGAGTTTCGAATCCTCCGCCTTGTAGACGACGCCCATACCGCCGGAGCCGATCTTCTCGATAATCCGGTAATGGGAGACGATCCTGCCGATGTTTTCGTCACTCATGATCTTAATGCTTTCAGAAATAGCCGCACTATAACTATATCCCGGCGGCTTGATGTCGCAATGCGCCGATCGAACTGCCAACCGCCCGCATTATCCTACGGAACCTCGTAGACGTATATGTCAAAGTTACTCATCCGGTGGCCGGTGAATACGATCTTCGTGCAGTCGGGCGACCAGGCGGCATCGTACTGGTCCCACCTCTGGTCGAGCAGGACCGTAAACCCGGTCCCGTCGAGATTGATGACGCATAGCCCTCTGTATCCGTTCAATCCGTAGCGGGTGAAGACTATCTTGTCGTGCTGCCATCCGACGTGAGGATTTTCATCAGGGAATCCAGTGGTCAGCACGGTCGGTGTTCCGCTTCCTCCAACTTCTATCGAGCAGATCTCATAGTCGTTGTTCTGGAAAACGACATTTCTTCCATTGTACGTGAATGCGGGATTGTCCCCCTCTGTGAGCTCGACATGGCCGGCCGTCGATCCATAGAGAAATATCGTCGGAATGCTGTATCCGGTGTCGAGCGGATCGTAGACCCTGTTGTAGACCAGCGAGTATCCCTCGTGGACCCGGTGCGCATAGGCCGGCGCCCTGCATTTATCGTTGTCCGCGGTTATCTGGCCCTCCCATACGGCCCCTCCATCACCAATCAGGAATCCGTGGAAGATATCGTAGCTGCCCTCTACACCTCTCTTCGACATCCAGGCCATCTCTCCCGTCGAAGGCTTGATGTCCGGCATGAAATCCGCCTCGGGATAAAAGGTCACCTGCCGCCAGTTGCTGCCGTCGACATCCATCCGCCAGATATCCCAGTTGGTCACTTGAGCCCTGCAGAAGTAGATCATCGACCCGTCCGCGTTCCAGCAGGGAAATTCCTTCAGTGAACCATCATTAGTGATTCGGATTACCCGGTCGGGCAGCACCTCGATCTGACCGGTTATCCGCCAACGGCAGTTCACGAGTATCTCCATGCCCATGCCAGCGTCTTCGGGAACGCCCGCCGGTATTGTGAAGGTGACAAGGGTATCGGTCCACTCCTCCACGGTCGCTTCGTGTCCGAAGACGTTCACCCGGCCGTTGCCGTTGCCGGGTCCGAAGCCGCTGCCCACCGCGCCGATACTCCTCCCGATATACGCCGCTGTCGGAGAGAAACCGGTTATCTGCGCGCTCGATGTTCCCTTGCTTACGTTCACGCATGTCCAGTCCGACATGTTGCCCGCCTTATCGACCGCTGCCATGCATACGCGGTACCCGCCGTCCTGGGCGCCGCTCGCATCCCAGGTCGCCTCGTACGGCGGGGCAAGGTCGTGACCCGACCAGATCGGCTGATTGCAGAGGTCCCTCGCCTCGAAAAAAACAGTATCGACTTCGGTGTCGTCTGTAGCCGTCCCCGTGATGCTCAGTGAAGAAGGCAGGGTCGTGCCGTCTGAGGGATTGGTGATCGACACGACCGGAGCAAGCGTATCTTTGTCTCCTGGATCTGTAACACTCGAGTCGCCGCCGCAGCCGATCCATACCAGAACGGATAACACGACACATGCCGCAATGAGGATGATAGTGGTTTTCATTTTGTCCCCCGGAAAGAGCCGTTGAATATACCTTGATCATTCTACAATGAAATGATTCTTGATTCAATCGTAATGAGGGGAGGAATACGGTTGCATGATAAAAACCGGGGACACCTCCAAAATGGAAGTGTCCCCTTTCAACTTCACTATAATGTGGTTGATATCTCTCAGGGAGCCGTCCAGCTCATATCCCAGTCGAGTATCATCAGCTCGGCGGAAATAACCGCAGCGGCCGGCTTGGTCGCCGCATCGATGTCGGGAGAGGCGGGGATGATAGTCTCGCCGTCCGGTATCCATACCGTCGGGATCACGATGCCCTCCTCTTCGAGCAGCGGCAGGGAAGGCTCGAGCCTGGCAATGAGTTCATGCCTCATCGCGTCGGCCGTTACCTGATCTCCAATATCCTCATATAGTCCGATTGCCCTGATAACATAACCGGGCTGCGAGGGATCCAGGCGGACCGCCGCCAGTGAGAGATGGAGAGGAATGATCTGCATGCCCTCGCTGCGCGCAGCGGCCGAGCCCCCGTCCAGGGCTTCTGCCACTACTGCGGGCCTCGACAGAACGGAAAAGGCGATTATCGATATAAGAAGCGCGACGGCGGCCCAGTTTCTCCTGGAAACCGTCTTGCGGTTCGCGGCCCGTCCCGCCAGGCGCGCCCCATTTAGCGCCTGTACGACCCAGGCCAGCCCACCTAGAACCACCGCCGCACCCGCAATGATGAAAACGTATTCGAGCGTATCCGGACTGACGGCAAAGGCGCCGGCATACGCATTGAAATTCCACAGCCATGCCGCTCTAATCAGGACGAGCATGGATATGACGGTCAGGCAGGCCATCCACAGGGCGGCCACTGCTCTCTTTGAGCGACCCGCTACAAACAGTCCCATGCCCGGGCAGATGATCCCGAACATACCAGCGGCGAATGAAGACCTGATCCAGCCTGGCGAACGTCTCAACCTCGGGCCCTCGTAACGCCCGGCGAGGACAACCGCCCTCGTCCAGGCGGAGAAACCGGATATGACTGCCGCGACCGCCACGAGAATCATGACGGCGCCGACGGGGTTCTCCCGCGTGGACCAGTAGGAGAGGCCCCTCCACATCCATATGACGGCAATTGAAAGGATTGCGCTGAATATCGACAACCCTGCCCAGAACCGGCTCTTGCGGCCCCTGCGTGTTGCCAGTATCGACAACGGCCCCGTGAGGTACGAGAAGATCAGTGAAACGCCCGACTGCTTCTCGTTTGCCTTCGCCGGGGACGTACCCTGGCCGGCCTGTTCCCCCTCAGAGGAAGACTGGAGATACTCGGGGAGTTTCTTTCCATCGCCTCTGGATTTACGATTCATAGGATTGATGACGTATACCTTGTTCGGTCCGCTCATCGTTTCTCCCTCTGCTGCCGTTCTGCTACAAATATGCATTGACTATGGGGAATTTCGGCAATTTCCATGCCCGGAGCGAACGTGCACGAAAGGGGGCAGGGACAATGAAATACGACGACGGCAGCACGGGTGAAAACGGGAAATCATGAGGAACTTTACGACCGGCATTTTTTCGTGTCCAGGAAGAGAGAATCACACGATGTCAGGGGGAAAAAGCGTCCGGACCTGCAACTCAGGCCTCTATCTCGCCCGCCCGGTCGAAACCGGACTAAAGCGTGTCGCTTCTTTTCCTAATCGCCGCATTAGAGTATAATCCGCGAACAGAGACCAGCGTACCCTGATCCCTTCAGGTGAAAAAATCGTGATATCGAGAATTGTTCTTATACTTACGGCCCTGATCCTGTCAGCCCTTCCGGCATATACAGCGCAGGAGACGGCCCCGGCGAACCCGACCATCACTCCCTCACGGGGGAGCGGGGATTCCTCTGTATGGAAAGAGATCTCGAATTATCGCGGGTGGGAGATCAAATCACTTACGCTGTCCGGCATCGATCGGAACTTCAGCAGCGAGTTGAAAAAGGGGCTGGAGCTGGGGGACAAGGAAGCGGTCCTTTACGAGCAAAGCCTG
>DAOVNN010000007.1 GCA_030630165.1 Candidatus Krumholzibacteriota bacterium | reverse complement strand
CCCCCGTACTTCTCCTCGTTGGCCAGAAGGATAACGAGGTCGTAGGGGACCTTGGCCGCGACGTCTCTAATCGTCTTGTTCGCCGTCGACAGCATGTACCTGTCGAGATCGAAGGTATTAAACGACAGGCCAAGGATGTTGTCGCGGTATACTTCCTTCCTCGGATCGTCGACCCCCGACTCGGCCGATATGCTCTCGATGAGCGTCACATTGAAATCCTTGCGCCTGCTCGCGAAGGGCTCGGTCTCGAAGAAGACCTTCATGAAGCGCTTGACGTCGCCGCGGAGCTTGTGGATCTCATCCTTGTCGTACCCGTCGGCAAGTATCACCAGGTCGACCTTGTTTTTCGGCGAGCCGTTGTTCTCTATAGAACGGGCCCTGAATGCCGAGAATCTCGTCTCGGTCATGATGTGATAGTCATCCGGATCCACGACAAGATCGTATACGTTTCTGAAAATGTTCTTCCTGTCACGTCTGTCTATACGTATCTGGACGGGGCGCTTGGGCATCGGGATCAGGAGAGTCTCATGGAATGTCCGCGGGAACCCCTCGATCGCCTCGTCGGTCGTCGCCCACTCGCCGAAGAGCGAGCAATATCCGCGCGAAAAGATCTCCCTGTTCGTCTCGAGGTCGTAGACACGAACGATATGGCCGCCGAGGTTCATCGTATCGAGCAGCCGTTTCGGGTTTCCGCCCCAGTGGGGCTCGCGTATCAGTTCATCGAGGGCGTACGTCTCTGTCTCTGCCGTGCCTGTGTGATACAGATCGACTCGCAGGCAGCCGTCGGTGAAATAATCGTCGAAGTTTATTTCCCCCGCGGCGGCGGGGACCGAAAGGATCAGTGTGATCAGAATGGCCGAAAGAAAGCGCATCGTCTCTCCTTTTGAGTCTATCGTATTATTAACGCGACCTGGTGACACCAACACGGCCGCAACGCTTGATTATACCACATCTCGAGCACCACGGTGAGACGGGGTTGCATACCGCCTGCCCGTACATCACGAGCAGGTCGTTTATCTCGATCCAGTTTCCCTTCGGAAGGACCTCACGCAGGGCGAACTCAGTCTCGGTCGGATTCTTCGTCTCTACCGCTCCGAGCCTGTTGCAGACCCGGTGGACATGAGTGTCGACACATATACCCGGTTTCTCGAAGCCGAGCGTGAGGACGAGGTTCGCCGTCTTTCTTCCTACTCCGGGGAGCCGGACAAGTTCCTCGATCTCGTCGGGGACATTGCCGCCGTATTCGTCGATGAGCATGCGACAGAGGTTCTTTATCGCCTTTGCCTTGGTCCTGTAGAAACCGGCGGGGAATATCGCCTTCTCTATGGATGTCACCTTGAGACGCGACATCTTCTCCGGTGTTCCAGCGAGCGCGAAAAGCCTTTCACTGGCGGCGCCGGTCACCTCGTCCTTCGTCCTGGCACTGATAACAGTCGAAACGAGTACCCTGAAGGGGGACCTCGAGCGCTTTGCTATCTGCGTGACGGAAGGATCCTTTTCGTCCTTAACGGCCTTCCTCAGGGCCGGCACCACCTTCCTGAAAAGGTCCGTCGCACCCTTACGGCCGATGGGAAACCATTCATCTCTTGCAGTAACCATCATGGGACTGGTAAGTTATCATGCAGGATGAAGGGGGGACAACTCATTTCGCTTGACACTCCGAAAATCCGACACATATTCTGACAATCCACATTTAAGGAGGAGATATAGATGGATTGGACATTCACCGATGAACAGAAGATGCTCAAGGACATGGTCCGCAAGTTCGTCAATAACGAGCTCAAGCCGATCGCGGCAAAGATAGACGAGGAACATGAGATACCGGAGAGCATAATAAAGCAGTGCGGCGAACTGGGTTTTCTCGGCATCTCTTTCCCGCCGGAGTACGGCGGCGCTGGTATGGGCGAGATGGGTTACTGCATCATGCAGGAAGAGATAGGCCGCGGCTGCGCCTCGACGGCGACATTCATCGGCGCGCACCAGAGCATCGGCGCCTCAGGCATCAACATGTTCGGTACCGAAGAGCAGAAGCAGAAGTATCTCGTGCCGCTGGCAGAGGGAAAGAAGATCGCCTCCTACGCTCTTACCGAAGCGAATGCGGGGTCTGACGCTTACACCCCGGATTCAACGGCTGAAGACAAGGGTGACCACTACCTGCTCAACGGGCGCAAGATATTCATCACCAACGGGAGCTTCGCCGACGTCATCACTACATTCGCCAAGATGAAGGGCGGTCCGGCCAATGGAAAGCTGAGCGCTTTCATCCTGGAGAGTGGATTTGAGGGATTCAGCGTCGGCAAGATCGAGGAAAAGATGGGGATCAGAGGCTCAAAGACGGCAGAACTCGTCTTCGAGGACGTCAAGGTCCCGAAGGAGAACCTTCTCGGCCGCGAGGGTCGCGGCGTAGTCGTCGGGATGAAGGTACTCAACACGGGACGTCTCGGGCTCGGCGCTGCCGCTCTCGGTGCGGCCAAGGAGTGCCTCGCCCTCAGCGCGGCCTACTCGAAGGAGCGCGTCCAGTTCGGAAAGAAGATCTCGGCGAACCAGGCGATCCAGTGGATGCTTGCCGAGATGTCGATGGAAATCTTCAACATGGAGTCGATACTCTACCGCACCGCCTGGATGTACGACGAGGGCAAGAACGTCACGCGCGAGTCATCAATCGTGAAGCTTTACTGCTCCGAGGCCCTCGACCGCATCGTCGACAAGGCGATGCAGATTTTCGGCGGCTATGGATACACATGCGAGTTCCCCATAGAGAGGATGTACCGCGACTCGAGAATCAACAGGATATTCGAGGGTACCACCGAGATACAGAAAATGATCATCGCCAGGGACGTCCTCCACTCGAGGGATCTCTAGATCAAAACTCATAGAAACGACAGGTCCCGGAACTGCGAGGTTCCGGGGCCTTTTTTTACAGCAGGTCAGGCGGGACCCTGTACTGTACCGCTTCTGCGACATGCGCGGAGCATATCATCTCCGCTTCCTCCAGATCAGCGATCGTCCTGGAAACCTGGATGATGTTCCTTCTCGATCTTGCGCTGAACCTCAGCGTACGCTGAGCCCTGTCGAGCAGGTGGCGCGCATCGTCCTGCATCGGGCAGTAGCTATCGAGAGCATACAAGGGAAGATCGGCGTTTCGCCTGTAGTCCCCGTGTCCGTCGTAGCGATTCTTCTGCATTACGACCGCTCTCATGACTTCACCCAGTATCAGATCCGATGAGGACCGCGCCTCATCATTCGACTCGAACCTCTCCGGTTCGACTGCCTTCACGGGGATGTGAATCGATATACGATCGAGAAGAGGGCCCGATATCTTGGACAGGTACCGTTTGATCGCAGTCGGAGTGCAGCTGCAGCTTCGTAACGGTGAGCCGCGGAAACCGCATGGACACGGGTTCATCGCGGCGAGGAGCTGGAACCTCGCGGGATACCGGCACACCGCATTTGCGCGCGCGATCACGATGCTTCCTTCTTCGAGCGGCTGCCTGAGGGTCTCGAGCACATTACGTCTGAACTCGGTCAGTTCGTCGAGAAAGAGAACACCTCCGTGGGCCAGGGTTATCTCTCCGGGTGACGCATGCCTTCCCCCACCCACCAGGCCGGCATCACTCGCCGAATGATGGGGCGCCCTGAAAGGACGTCTCGAGTATGGGACCTTCGGCGAAAGCCTCCCTGTCACACTGAGGATCTTCGCGACCTCGAGAGTCTCGTCCCCATCGAGCGGCGGCAGAACCGTGGCGAACCTTCTAGCGAGCATCGTCTTTCCCGAACCCGGCGGCCCTACCATCATCGTATGATGTCCGCCCGCCGCTGCGACCTGTAGTGCCCTTATCGCGGACTGATGACCGGTCACCTGCGAGAAATCGATGCCGTCTATCTCCGGCTTGACCGCAGGTGGCAGATCAAGCGGCCTCGCAATGGCACGGCCCGCAAGATAGTCGATCGCCTCCAGCATATCCGCGCATGGAATGATATCGATACCGCCGGCAACTGATGCCTCGACGCCGTTACCTTCCGGGATCACCACCGCCCTGTAACCCATCTCCTTCGCGTAACATATAACCGGCAGGACTCCGCGGACCGGTTTGAGCCGTCCGTCGAGAGCAAGCTCACCGGTAAGCAGCACGTTGTCCGACAGCGGGAATTTCGCCTGACCGCTCGCATGAAGTATCCCGACGGCTATAGGAAGGTCGAACGATGATCCTTCCTTCCTGATATCCGCAGGAGCCAGGTTTACCGTGATCCTGCTTCCCGGTATCCGGAAGCCGTTGTTGCGCAGAGCGGCGCTGACCCTCTCACGGCTCTCCCTGACCGCCGCATCGGGCATGCCTACTATGGTGAATGTCGGAAGTCCCCTGGCAATATCGATCTCGACGCTTACGCCGTACCCGTCGATCCCCACAACCGCACCGGAACGTATCTCGGCGATCATCACATCCTCCCATCTCCCCCACCCTGAACGCCTCTACCGGAATCTATCACTAGTTCGGGAAATTATTTATCCGGCACGTTTCGATGTCAATACAATAAAGCGGGGAGCCACTGGGCTCCCCGCTCTCATCCGATTTTACTCAGATATGCTAAGACCTGCTATCTTTTCCTCTTAGCCTTGGTCTTTCTCTTGGCTTTGGCCTTGGGCTTCTTCTTAGCCTTGGCCTTTACCTTCTTCTTGGCTTTGGCTTTGGGCTTCTTTTTAGCCTTGGCCTTTACCTTCTTCTTGGCTTTGGCCTTTTTCTTGACCTTGGCCTTTACCTTCTTCTTGGCTTTAGCCTTTTTCTTGACCTTGGCCTTTACCTTCTTCTTGGCTTTGGCCTTTTTCTTGACCTTGGCTTTTACCTTGCGTTTGGCTTTGGCCTTGGTCTTCTTCTTGACCTTGGCTTTTACTTTACGCTTGGCTTTGGCCTTGGTCTTGACCTTGGCCTTCTTTTTGACCTTGGCCTTTGCCTTGGTCTTGGCCTTCTTCTTGGCCTTGGCTTTCTTCTTGGTCTTTGCCTTAGCGGCCATTTGCCCACCCCTTTGAAAAGGTTGAAAGCCTACCAGCGAACACCATCACTTTCACGTTTCCAGTCAAGCGCAGATGTAAGAGTGAAAGCAACCCTGCTTTAGTTGGATTCATGTTATAAACGTGTAAAAAAAAGTGTCAAGGGTTTTAATTCTTTTTTTTAAATTATTTCGTTTTATTTTTTGCGCCATAATGCATGAACACAAGCACGCATTGACATGAATTTTTCACATTGGTATCATCGCCATCGGATCAACAAGATTTTTTACTTCTGTTAAAAGATGGAAAAACACAACTCGATGACAAGTGATGTTACACACATAAAAGATGAAGATGATCTCGTTGAATTTCTCGATAAAGAATTCAGCTCTGTATTTTCTGAAGGGGATTCGATCCTCGTCAAGATGCACATGGGAGAACCAGGAAACAGAACGCACGTCACCGCGCAGCTCGCAAAAAAAGTGATCGACGTTCTCGAGTCGCAGGGATGCAGGCCGTTCATATTCGATTCCCCGGTAGTCTATTCGAGCCCTAGAAACAACGAGGCTGGATATCTCGAAAGCGCTGCAAGGAACGGATTTACGAAAGATTCAGTGGGCGTGCCGATAGTCATATCGAACCGGTCGGAGACGTTCAAGGGTGAGCTCATGGCATATGAGTTGTGCTCCGAACCTCTCGAAGCGGACGGGGTACTTCTGCTGTCGCATTTCAAGGGACACATCTGTTCGGGTATGGGAGGCGCGATCAAGAATGTCGGGATGGGATGCATGTCCAAATCCACGAAGGGTGCGATTCACACTGGCGGCGAACCAGTGTATGGAGACGGGTGCACTGAATGCGGAGCGTGCGTTGAAAACTGTCCGACCGACAACATCAGACTGGAAAAAGGACGTCCGTTCTTCGATGCCTCGTGGTGTCCCGGCTGCAGCAACTGTATCATCTCATGTCCGGAAAACTGCATCTCTCCAAAAACAGCGAAATTTGATTTTCTTCTCGCGGAAGCCGCAACGATCGCTCTTGAAAAATTCGGGAAGAGTTATGCGATAAACGTGATGCAGAACATGACTCAACTTTGCGACTGTGTCGCAGACGCGGGTCCGGTGCTTGCTGATGATTCCGGATTCGTGTGCGGAGCGGACATGGTGTCTGTCGATATCGCTTCACTCGACATACTTCAAAGGGAGACCGGATCAAAGGACAGATTCGCCGAGTACAACAAAAAATCTTCGTATCCGCACGTAGAGGAAGCGGCCCGCCTGATGGGCAGAGACATGGAAGTGACGATCAAGGAGATCGGTTGATGAGCGATAACGGACGACGGCTTGCAATGACGATGCTTCTCTTCGCGGCCATACTGTATATGCTTCCGTCGTCCCTCAACGCGTCACCCGGTACTACCGTTCTTACGGACGTACCATTTAAATACCTGCCGCCCGCAGGATATACCGGGGAGTTCGGTGCGATCGACATCCCCGTCACCGTCGCGCTGGACGGAGAAATAGTCTATTCGGGCACTTCAGAGGGCCTGAGGACCTCTCCCCCGATGTTAGAGGTCCATGATCCCGGCGCTCACAGGGTCACCACGACAGCGGGCGGAAAGAGCTGGAAAGTCGAAACGAGGGCTGTAAACGGGCTGCTCTCGATCCTGCCGCCTCTGATCGCGATCGTCTTCGCGCTCGCCTTCAGACAGGTGATCGTCGCACTGCTCGCCGGAGTCTGGCTCGGATCGTTCATCCTCTGGGGATACCAACCGCTGGGCTCGCTCCTTCACGTAGTCGACTACTATATCATAGGTACGCTGTCGAGTCCCGAGGAAGGCGCGGACCACGTCTCGATCGTAGTATTCACTCTTCTTCTCGGCGGCATGGTCGGCATCACTTCGAGGATGGGCGGAATGCAGGGGATCGTCGACAAGGTTTCCCGCCTCGCCACTACTCCGAAGCGCGGGCAATTGACCACCTGGCTGCTCGGGGTCCTGATCTTCTTCGATGATTACACTAACACTCTAATAGTCGGCAACTCGATGCGGCCCCTGACTGACAAGCTGAAGATCTCGCGGGAGAAACTCTCGTACATAGTCGACTCCACCGCGGCGCCTGTAACGGTACTCGCCGTGATAACGAGCTGGATAGGATTTCAGATCTCACTTATCGCCCAGTCGTTCGTCGCGCTCGGTGTCGACCGCAATCCGCTCGCCACGTTCGTCTCCGCTATCCCGTACAACTTCTATCCGATCATGGCGATCCTCTTCGTTCTGATAATCGTGCTCTCGGGGAGGGACTACTCCCTGATGTACAAAGCGGAGCGCCGCGCGAGGACTACCGGCAGAATCGCAAGCGACTCGGCCGTTCCGATGTCGAATATGGACGCCGAGAGCATCGCTCCCGCCCCAGAGGCTGTCCCCCGCTTCTTCAACGGAGTGCTTCCGATATTGACAGTGATCATCGTCACGATCGTCGGACTTATCATGACCGGAAAGTCATCCCTGGCCGCGGAAGGGATCACAGGAACGGGACTGCTCGACATCATAAAGGAGTCGGATTCCTTCAAGGCGCTGCTCTGGGCATCCTTCTCGGGATGCCTCGTAGCTGCCTCACTCGCCCTCGGCCAGAGGCTTCTCGACCTCACACACACGATGATGGCCCTGGTCAACGGGATCAAATCGATGGTACCGGCGATGATCATCCTTGTTCTCGCATGGTGCATCGGCAAGGTCTGCGCCGAGATAAGGACTGCCGACTATCTCGTCTATCACCTGTCTGGTATCATCTCTCCACGCTTCCTTCCGATGCTCGTATTCCTGCTGGCTGTCGGCATCTCGTTCTCCACCGGCACATCGTGGGGCACGATGTCGATACTTACACCCATTGTCATCCCGCTCGTCTACGGCACGTTCGCCGACGCGGCGGGAGAAGGCGCAGCGCTCGACCGCGTTCTGTATTCGTCGATCGCAGCTATCCTCGCCGGAGCTGTGTTCGGCGATCACTGCTCGCCGATCTCTGACACGACGATAATGTCATCGATGGCGTCCGGGGCCGATCATGTCGACCACGTCCGCACCCAGCTCCCTTATGCGCTGACCGTCGGGGGCGTATCCATCATATTCGGGTACCTCCTTCTCGCCATCGGAGTCCCGGCTGCCTTCTCGCTTGCAATCGGCACCGGATTTCTGCTGGCATTCGTCAGATTCGCGGGCAAGCCGGTCGATATCGACTGAGACAGCCCTTAACCGCAAAGGCGATAATGAAGACCGGATCAGACATGAACAGGGAGATAGTGCGGCTGGCCCTCCCTGTCATAGCCGGAATGATCTCCCACACGACGCTGAATATCGTCGACACCGCGATGGTCGGGCGGCTGGGCGATGTCTCCCTGGCCGCGGTCGGTCTCGGCTCCTTCTTCATACTCGTAGCGGTCCTCGTATTCGGCGCTCTCAACATCGGCACGCAGGCGCTTACATCGCGGCGGCTCGGCGAGAACCGCCCGGAGGAGTTTCCGCGCATCGTGGCGAACTCCCTTCTGCTCGCTTTCGCCGTCGGGCTCACCGCCTCGGCCGCAGGATACTTCTTCACCCCCCGGATATTTTCTCTTCTTTCCGGCGACCCCGGCATCGTCGCCACGGGGGTCCCCTATCTCGAGATAAGGTTCCTCGGCCTCTTTACGATGGTGATGATATTCACCCTGAGGGGATTCGTCTTCGGAGTGGCCAGGGTCAGAATAGACATGACGGTATCGATAATAGTCAACCTGCTCAACATTCTGCTCAACTCGGTCCTGATATTCGGAAAACTCGGATTCCCCCGACTCGAGGTAAGGGGAGCGGCAATCGCCTCCGTGATCTCCACGGCCATCGGCCTGATCCTCTACCTGGTCCTCGTCTACTGGCGGATCCTCGCCGGGACAGCCCGCCGCGGGGCAGGACTGCTCTCGTCGGAGATCATACGCACGATCGTCCGAATCTCGGCTCCGAGGGCCGTGCAAAGCGTGTCGATTGTCGGGTTCCTCGTATTTCTCAGCTTCATCGGAAGGATCGGGGTAAAGGAACTGGCGATCAGCAACATCATATTCAAGGCGTTCAACCTCTCGTTCATGATCGGGATGTCGGTCGGAGTAGCCTCGGCGACACTTGTCGGCAGAAGCCTCGGAGAGGGAAAGAGATCACTCGCGGCGCGCTACGGGTGGAGATCGGCGGTGATCGGCTCGGTGCTGATGGGAATAACAGGTACCCTCTTCATGTTCTTTCCCCGCCAGATAATGGGCATCTTCTCCGATTCTCCCGAGACGATAGAAATCGGGGTCAACGCGTTCAGGCTGCTCGGAGCGTTCCAGCTTATCGACGGTGTCGGCATCGTGCTCTCGCGAACGCTTCAGGGAGCGGGCAGCACGATGTACGTGATGATCTGCGAGATGATCTGCATATGGATAGTGATGATCCCCTTCTCATGGCTGGCCGTGGAGCGCTACGGGGGGAGCATGACTGTCGCGTGGCTCGGTCTCTACTTCTATATGATCGTCTTCTCCCTCATGATGGCCTGGAAGTTCCGTGAGGGAGGCTGGAAGAAGATCAGGATCTGAACCTCTCCTCCATTCCCTCTAAATAATCCCGAAATATTCAAATAACTCCTTGACTATCTTTTCATATTGTTATATTGGTATTTGAGAATATGAAAGGAGCAGACTTGACCGCGAAAAATGATAACGGGACCTTCGAAGAGATAGCAGGCAGGTTAAGGGCGATGTCGGACCCAGCGAGGCTCGCCATAATCCACTGTCTCTGCGGCGGCGAAAAGAACGTTTCATGCATCGTCGATGAAACGGGCTACGGTCAGGCCTGCGTTTCAAAGCATCTGAGCATACTGCGTCGGCACGATCTGGTCAGTACCCGGCGGGACCACAGGAAGATCTTCTACAGCCTTACCAGCACCCTTCCCGAGGATATCTGCCGAATGGTCTGCAGATCGATCGAAGACACGACATCGGATCGACTGGATGCGCTGCGCAGTGTTTATACCCGGCAATCGACGGGGGGAACCGGTATTCCCCCTGCCGGCCGGCCGGCGACCGGAGGCAAAACGGAATGAGTGAGATCCTGAAGCTGTTGCTGTTTGTAGCCGTCTGGATCGTTATAATGAGGATAGTGCTGCCCCGTATGGGCGTTCCCACCTGAATGGGCGGGACCTGCGATACCGGGGACCGGTATGAGAATAAAGAGAAGAAGGAAGAAAAGGACAGCGGAGGAGAATAGATGCCGATATACGAATATAAATGTACCGCGTGCGGGAACCGCTTCGAGGAACTCGTCCTGAACTCCTCGCAGAAGGTTCCCTGCCCCGATTGCGACAGCGACGACGTCGAGAGGGAGCTCTCTCTCTTCGCCAGTTCAGCGACCGGGTGCTCTCCGTCGGGAGGTTTCGGCTGAAACCCCTTCGGATAGAGCGGCGGTCCGCCGTTTACGACCCGGTCAAGCAAAGAACCGGCTGCCGTAATGGCAGCCGGTTCTTTTATCTGGTAGCCCCTAGGGGAGTCGAACCCCTGATTCATGGCTGAGAACCATGCGTCCTGACCACTAGACTAAGGGGCCTGAATATAAAATGGCTGGAGAGGGAGGACTCGAACCCCCATCGGCTGATCCAGAGTCAGCTGTCCTACCGTTGGACGACTCTCCAGAAAGTACAAGACAAGTTACACAATTTGATGCGCCTGCGCAATATCCTTTGTCAAAAAAAATCACTGTTTCGCGATGCCGGCAGCTTTCCTCAGGCGCTCGACCGTCTTTCCCTTGCCCAGGAGGACTATGACCTGAAAGATATCTGGAGACACCGTGCCTCCAGTGAGAGCGACACGGCCCGGATGAATCAGTTCGCCCGCCTCGATCTCCATCTCGTCGGCCAGGGCCCTGACTACCTCTTCCACTCTCTCCCTGTCAAAGTAGTTCAGTCCCGCAAGCTTGTCGGCGAGCTTTTCGAGGCGCTCGGGCACCTCCCTTCGAGTCAGATGTGTCTCGACGGCGTTGTCGTCCACTTCATAGTCATCCTTGAAGAAATACCCGATATGACCGGGTGCGTCCTTCAGGAGCTTCAACCTGTTCCCCAGCGCTGAGACGATGAGAAAAAGGCGTCCAAGTTCGTCGCCCCCGGATTTTTCGCCGTTGCCGGTCAGCGGCTCAGTACCCGGAACAAGCTTCAGATCGACCGGGTTCTCGAGATCGACGTGGAAATCACCGGGGATATATCCTTCGTCCTTCAGAACATGATATACATGCATTACCTTCTGCGCCGGTGTCAGCTTCTTGAAGTGCTCCGCGTTGATGTATTCCATCTTGTCGTTGTCGAACATCGCGGGATTCTTCGACACCTTCTTCAGCGAGAACTTGTCTGTCAGCGCCTTTCGCGAGAACAGCTCCTGCTTATCGTCGAACGACCATCCGAGCAGAGCGAGATAGTTGACCATCGCGTCGGGCAGATACTGCTGGTCAGCGTACCAGTCGATCGATACCGCTCCATGCCTCTTGCTCAGCCTCGCCCTGTCCCCACCGAGGATCATCGGCAGGTGCGCGAACTTCGGCACCTTGTAACCGAGCGCCAGGTATATGTGGACCTGCCGGGGCGTATTGGAGATGTGGTCATCCCCTCTGATCACGTGACTGATCTTCATCCTCGCGTCGTCGACGACGACAGCGAAATTGTATGTGGGAAGCCCGTCTGACTTTATCAGCACAAAGTCGTCAAGCTCGGTGTTGGCTGTTTTGAAATCGCCCCTGACGATGTCCCTGAACCTCGCCTCGCCCTCTTCGGGCATCCTGAAACGGAGGATATGCGGATCGCCGGCCTTGATCTTCTCGTCCGCCTCTTCGACTGAAAGACCGCGGCAAAGGCCGTCGTACTTTATCGGGAGCCTCTTCTCTTTCTGCTCGAGCCTGAGTTCTTCGAGCCTCTCCGGTGTGCAGAAGCAGTGATACGCCTTGCCGTCTTCGATCAGCCTGGCAGCGTCGGTATGATACAGCACGCCCCTGGCCGACTGTATGTACGGCCCGTAATCGCCGCCCACGTCGGGCCCCTCGTCCCAGTCAAGTCCGAGCCAGCGCATCCCCCTGAGTATTCCCTCGTACGATTCGCGCGTTGAGCGCTGGGCGTCGGTATCCTCTATGCGGAGCACGAATACGCCGCCTGTCTTTCTGGCGTACAGCCAGTTGTAAAGGGCCGTCCTCGCCCCCCCGACATGGAGATGTCCGGTCGGGCTCGGAGCGAACCTGACCCTGATGGTGTTTTTGCTGCTGTCAGTGGTCATGATCGTGATCATGTCCTTCCTTCACTTCCGGTTCCGGTTCCGGTATCGGGCCGGCACCATCGAGTATGTCGGCGGGCCTGACGGCTTCGATCATTTCCCTGTAGCTCAACCCGAATTCAGTGATCGACGCCTCATCGAGGGTCGCACCCTTGCCGAGAAGGCGGGCGAATCGGGTAACACTCGCGAACTCGTGCTTCTCGAGAAGGTTTTCGAGCATCCTGTATACGAAAAAGTACGACAGCCGGGACATCGCCATGTCGGTTCCCTCGTGGATGTGAGCCTCGAGCTCATCGAGCGGCGGAGAGAATCCCGACAGGATATCGCTGTACTGGCTGATCTGGATGCGCAGGATGAGCCGTTCATCGGCGACATAAGATGCGGCAGATTCTTTCATCCATACCGGGATCCGTCCTCCGGAGAGCCCGTCGAGAGCCATCTGCGCCATCCTCTGGGTAAATCCTACCTCGGAGAGCGTCCTCCCCGTTATCGGATCCCATCGCTTCAGCAATATGTCGAGCGGTTCGCTGTAGATCGTATCTCCCTTGATCCAGCCGTAGTACCACCATTCCTTGCGGGTCATGACTGCGTATTCGGGAAGATCCAAGGCTCCGATAATGACAAGCTTCCCCGCAGTCGGTCTGCCTATATCCTCTTTGACATGCTCGTACCCCTTGATGATCCCGCTGAAAGACCTGGTGGCAATGAAGCGGGCGATATCCCTTGCAGGGTAGCGAAGCTCGACATCTTTGTTCGCCATTATACCACCGTTAACGGGATGATACTCGTCTACGGTGAGATTGTACGCCTCGATCGGCGAGAGAAGCGAATCAGGCACCCTGAACCTTTCACTGTCCGCGGTAGAATCATCCTTTTTATCGCTTCCGCAGCCGGCCGACAGGGCCAGCGCCGCGGAAAGGAGAACGATGGCCGCTGATCTCCATTCAAATCTCATCTCTTGCCTCCATGCTTTTTACCGGACAGATGCCGGGCAAAGAGCTTCCTTACATCCCGGCCGGCTTCTTCTATCTTCAGATCTTTTTCCTTCTCGATCATCGCTCTCAGTTCCTGCTTCCCTCCGGCTGTTTCCTCCAGCCATTCGCGGGCGAACTCTCCACTCTCTATCCTGTCGAACATCTTTCTCATCTCGCCGGCTGTCCCTGGCGTCACCAGCTTTTCGCCGTATTTCAGTCCTCCGTAGGCGGCCGTTCCGCTGATCACTTCCCTCATCCCCGCGATACCATGAACGGTGAAAAGATCGACTATTATCTTCAACTCATGCATGCATTCAAAATAGGCGACCTCGGGATTGAAGCCTTTCTCGACGAGGATATCGAAAGCTTCCTTTATCAGCGCGGGCACTCCTCCGACGAGTATCGCCTGCTCGCCGAAAAGGTCGCTGAGCGCTTCCTCGCGGAAGGTCGTCTCGAATGCACCGACCCTCAGGCAGCCGAGTCCATTCGCTATGCTCAGCGCGATCCGGCGGGCCCCGCCGGAATGGTCATGTTCTACCGCTATGAGGCACGGCAGACCTGACCCTTCTACGTATGCCGAACGCAGGGCTCCTCCCTGTCCCTTCGGCGCCACCATGATCAGGTCGTAAAACTCAGCATCTATCTGTCCAAACGTGACTGCGAAGCCGTGCGCGAAACAGATCGCCGATCCGTGCCGCAGATTCGCGGCGATATCGTCTTTATATACCTGCCCCTGTACCTCATCGGGAAGAAGGCACATGAGGATCTGCGCCTCAGCGGCCCCTTTGCGGACATCCATGACCTCGAATCCGTCACTCTCCGCCGTTTCCCCCGCCGCTCCCCCGGGCCTTGCCGCCACAGCTACGTTGTATCCGCTGTCGCGAAGGTTGAGAGCCTGCGGCCTCCCCTGGTTGCCGTAGCCGAGAACGACGATCAGCCTGTTATCGAGGTTTCCCCGCGGAGCATCCCTTTCGGTCAGCACTTTCACGTTCCTGTTCCTTCCGGTTGCACGAAGTATCTATAGCAAACGGGCATCGGCCGGGCAAGTAATATAAGGACTGGCGGCACGTCTCCGCAATGCTGGAACTGCCAGTATTTCAGCATGTTTCACCGCCCGTGGCTCCATTTTCGCTTGACATGGCGGCACTTTTTTATACTATAAACAGGTGCGTGGCGGTGTAGCTCAGTTGGTTAGAGCAGCGGAATCATAATCCGCGTGTCCGGGGTTCAAGTCCCTGCACCGCCACCAGTTCTTTCCGGCTTCTATCATCAGCGGAAATCCCATGAATTGCACAGACAAGGTCATAGACTGGATCAAAGAAAAAAGGCTCATCAACCGCGGCGACCAGATCACGGCGGCTGTCTCGGGCGGACCCGACTCGATGGCCATGCTCTCGATACTCCACGAACTCTCCCCCGGGCTTGGTTTCACCCTGTCGGCGGCACACCTCGACCATCGCATCAGAAAAGGAACGCTGCGGGAGCGGCGCATCGTCGAGAGATGGTGCGGGCGCCTCGGCATCCCGCTGTTCACCGGAGAAACAGACGTCCCCGCCCGGGCGAAACAGGGAAAGATCGGGATCGAAGAGGCTGCCCGGGAAGCAAGATACGAGTTTCTCGAGAGATTCGGCACTGTCGCACTGGGGCACAACAGCGACGATCAGGTCGAAACGGTCCTTCATCACATCATCAGGGGAACGGGGATCCGGGGACTGGCCGGTATGCCGGTGCGCAGGGGATCACTGATCAGGCCGGTGATGTGCTGCACGGGAGACGAGTTGAAGATGTACTGCAGGACCCGGGGCATCGGTTACGCTATCGACAGTTCCAACAGTGATATCAGCTTTCTCCGGAACAGGATCCGGCACAGGCTCCTGCCCGTTTTAAGGAGAGATTTCAATCCAGCTGTCGATGAGGCGGTCCTCAGGCTCGCCGGTAACGCCCGCGAAGGACTCAGCGCCCTGAAAGAAGGGATCGGGAAGTGCGTTCCCGCCACGGCTGCCGACGGAAGCGTCACCTTCGACGCGGCCACGACCCGCAATCTCTCCGATTACAGGCTCTACCTGCTCGTTGATTCGATCCTCAGGGAGAGGTTCGGCGTCTACAGAGACATCGGCAAGGTGCATTTCGACACGGTCACCAGGCTCATCCGCACAGGAAGCTCCGGAAGAAAAACGACCCTCCCCCATGGGATCCGCGTGACCATCGAACACGGTTCGGTCCGGTTTGACCCTCCTTCCGCGCCCGGCGGACCTGAAATTCCGCCTGACGGCATCCTCATTCCCGGCGACGGAGATTTCGACCTCCCCGGCTGGAACATGACCGTATCCATCAGGACCGTCAGCCGGACGGATGGACCTCCAGTCGCCTCTTCGGAGAGATCAGCGTCCCTTGCAGGAGTTTCTTTTCCCGTCCGCATCAGGCCCAGGCGGGACGGCGACAGGATCGTCCCGTTCGGCATGAAGGGGACAAAGAAGCTCAGCGACATCATGATCGACGCGAAGATCCCTCTTCGCGACCGCGGCGCCGTCCCTGTCTTCGAGGACGATGAAGGCATCATCTGGGTACCAGGCCTCGTGACAGCCGAAAGAACGAGGATCACCGTTTCGAGCCACAAAGTGATCAACTTCCTCTTTTCCCGGAAAAAATGACCGGGCCCCTGCGCTTACTCCCCAAATATTGAATGTCATATTCCGTCGGTTGTGCTATTGTTGCGTGGATGACCTTTGCGGGAGACGGGATGCGATGGAACAGCCAGGATTCAAAACGCTCATCGAGGCCGATGACATCCAGCGCAGAGTGCGCGAGATGGCCGAATGTATTTCCGTCGATTATCCGGAGTCGAGCCCGCTGTTCATCGTCCTGCTGAAGGGCGCTTTCATTTTCGCGGCCGACCTGACCCGAAACCTCTCTATACCTCACGAGATCGATTTCATCACCCTGTTCAGCTACCAGAACGGAACAAAGCGCAGCGCCGACGTCGGAGTGATCAATCACATCCGCAGCCATATAGAGGGCCGCGACATCATCATCGTCGACGAGATCGTCGATACGGGCCACACTCTTTCCCGTCTGATAAGGACGCTGAAGGACCACAACGCCCGCAGTCACAGGATCTGCACCCTGCTCGACAAGCCTGACACCCGCGAGGTCAAGATCGATGTGGATTACGTCGGATTCACGATACCTGACGTATTCGTAGTGGGTTACGGACTCGATTACAGGGAGAGATACAGGAACCTCCCCTTTATCGCCGAGCTGACCCCCGAGATTAAAAATACCATTAACTCGTAACGGGTTATTAGGTTGGACAAACAACCGGTTATCGATTATCTTGATTTCAGAAACTTGAATGCGACGGATTTTCCGGCCGTATAGGGAGGGAGTGCGCTCTACCCCTTTCAGGCCGTTACAGCCATTTTTCTACGGAGTACCAGAAATATGAACGGTGACGACAAGAACCGTGACAAGAATCCCAAAAAGAAGTGGGTCCCGCCCGGCGGATCACCAGGTCAGCAGAAGCCGTCGAGATCGATGGCCCTCTGGGTCATGGTCATCATTCTCTTCTTCCTCGCCTTCCTCCTGTTCAATTCGAGCAAGGAAAGGGAATGGCCCATTGACTACAGCCAGTTCATCGCCGAGATAGACAACGGCAACATCGCCAGCGTGAAGATCAAGGGGCTCGAGGTACGCGGAAAACTCGTGAACCCCATAACAATTCCGACCGGCGGTGATGGCACGACGATAACGAGCTTCAAGACGATACTGCCCGCCGAGGACAGCCAACTGGCGGAGCGCATCTGGGCAAGTAATCCTGATACGCAGATAGAGGCTGAGTACCCGGGGAGCAGCGTCTGGGTGAAGGCGCTTGCCACTGCTCTTCCCCTCATCGCATTGCTCGTACTCTGGGTGATACTGATGCGCAACATGCAGTCGGGAGGCAACAAGGCCTTCTCGTTCGGCAAGAGCAAGGCGAAGATGATGGACAACAACATGCCGCGCGTCACCTTCGACGATGTCGCCGGCGCTGATGAAGCCAAGGGGGAACTCCAGGAAGTAATCGAGTTCCTCAAGGATCCCAAGAAATTCCAGAAGCTCGGCGGCAGGATACCGAAGGGCGTCATCCTGCTCGGCCCTCCAGGTACGGGCAAGACCCTGCTCGCCAGGGCAGTCGCGGGCGAAGCGGCAGTGCCCTTCTTCAGCATGAGCGGTTCCGACTTTGTCGAGATGTTCGTCGGTGTCGGCGCAAGCCGTGTACGCGACCTCTTCGACAAGGGCAAGAAGCACGCACCTTGTATTCTCTTCATAGATGAGCTCGACGCGGTCGGCCGCCACAGGGGCGCGGGACTCGGCGGCGGACATGACGAACGCGAGCAGACTCTGAACCAGCTGCTTGTCGAAATGGACGGATTCGTGACGAACGAGGGAGTCATCCTGCTCGCCGCCACGAACAGGCCCGATGTCCTCGATCCGGCGCTTCTCAGACCCGGGCGCTTCGACCGTCGAGTGATCGTCGACATGCCCGATGTAAGAGGCAGACTCGGCATCCTCAAGGTCCATACGAGAAATGTGCCGATGGCGGACGACGTCGATCTCGAGATACTCGCAAGGGGGACACCCGGGATGTCGGGCGCCGACCTGGCCAACCTGGTCAACGAGGCCGCGCTGCTCGCGGCCAGGCGCGACAAGGACAATGTATACATGGAAGAGTTCGAGGAATCTAAAGACAAGGTATTCCTCGGGCCAGAGAGAAAAAGCCGCGTATTCAAGGAAGACACGAGACGCATGACTGCATATCACGAGGCGGGACACGCCGTAGTCGGGTCTTGCCTCGAAAACGCCGATCCTCTTCACAAGGTGACTATCATATCGAGGGGCAGGGCCGGCGGCCTTACATCTTTCCTCACTGACGACGACAATTACTACTATCAGTCGAAGGATTACCTCCTCGACATGATAACGATGGCTCTCGGCGGCCGGGTCGCCGAGGAGCTCGTCATCGGCAGGATCGGCAGCGGAGCCTATGGAGACATCAAGACCGCCTCGGACATAGCGCGAAAGATGGTCACACAGTGGGGCATGAGCGAGAAACTGGGCCCGATCGCCTTCGGCAACAAGGAAGAGCAGATCTTCCTCGGGCGTGAACTATCCACACACAGGGACTACAGCGAGCAGACCGCCCAGGAGATCGACTCCGAGGTAAAGGCAATCATATCGAGCTGCTACGAAAAGGCCCGCAGCGTCCTGACCGAGCACAAAAATCAGCTTCAATCGGTGGCCGAGGCCCTTCTCGAACGCGAGACCCTCGACGGCGAGGATGTAAAGATACTCCTCAGCGATGGCACGCTTCCTCCGGTGAAGAAGAAGCCTGAGGAGAAGAAAACCGAGCCGGAGCCGCCTGCAGAGGAACCTCCCGCCGTCAACGAGACTGACGACACAGTAAAGCCTGAACCGGGCCCGACGGATCTCTTTGAGGATGTTGACCCTGAGGAGAGTCCTCCGGCAGAAAAGAAGGACGACGTTTAAGGAGGGGCGCGCGGCAGCGGCAGATGCGTTACAAGCTCCACCTCATTTCTTCCACACGCAGGGCAACGCTCGCCGGACACCTCCGCAGGGCTGGTGTCGATCCGGCAGGTATAGAGATAATGACACGGAAGGCCGAGACCGTTGTGATGCGGGTTTGCGGCCTCTCAGCAGCGGCGGCCAATATCATAAAGCAACAGATGCTGTCGATTGGCGGCGATGCGGCGGTCCACAGGGAAGTCATCCATGGCGCGCCGGACGAATCGTGCGCCTACCTCATCTCGGACGCGAGAAGGCTCGAAATCCTCGCGGGCAACATGGCTGCTCAGCCGTTCGGCCTCGGTGAAGCCGGCTCGGAGATCATCCGATTGCTGGGTTTGCGATCCTCTCCCCCCCGGGCAGTGAATCTTCCCGGCGGATCTCTCGATCTGACCGGCGGTCCTCTCATCATGGGGATACTGAATGTGACGCCAGACAGCTTCAGCGATGGCGGGTGCTTTATCGATCCGTCCGCGGCCGCTGAAAGAGCCGCGGAGATGATAGGAGAGGGCGCCTCGATAATAGACATCGGAGGAGAATCGAGCAGACCCGGAGCGGTCGAACTCGACCCTTCCGAGGAACTCGACCGGATCGCTCCGGTTCTGGAAATGACAGCCGGCCTGACCGACGCGGTGATATCGATCGATACGAGGCATTCCGGAATCGCCCGGGAAGCGGTTCGACTCGGAGCCTCTATCATCAATGATATCAGCGGCTTCACTCACGATTCCGGGATGACTGAAGTCGCCGCCGGCTCCGGCGCTGCTGTTGTCGTGATGCACATGAAAGGCACTCCGGAGACGATGCAGGACGACCCGGTCTATGAGGATGCTCCAGGTGAGATTTCCGCCTGGCTCGAGTCAACGGCGGACAGGCTGATCGACGGAGGCATCTCCCGCGATAAAATAATCGTTGACCCGGGTATCGGATTCGGAAAAAGATTGGAAGACAATCTGGAGATCATCGATCGGATCGGAGATCTCCATACACTCGGATACCCGGTTCTCGTCGGGCATTCCCGCAAGTCGTTCATCGGAACGATCACAGGATGCGACATGCCCGGAGAGAGATTGTCGGGCGGACTGGCTGTGACGGGCAGGTGTCTCGACGCGGGAGTCCAGATTCTACGCGTCCACGACGTCCGCGAGACGGCCGATTTTATCGGTGTCTGGAAGGCCATCAACAGGAAAGGCGACTCCTCTTGAGCTCTTTTCATTTTAATCTCACGATCGACATGCTCGACATACTGATCGTCGCCTTCCTCTTCTACAGGCTTATCATGCTCTTCAAGGGGACCAGGGCCATCCAGATGTTCATCGGCCTCTTCCTGCTCATCATCGTCTCGTTTATCGCCCAGTGGCTCAATCTCAACGCGCTCAACTGGATCCTGAGCAGCCTGAAAACTATCTGGGTGATAGCGTTCATCATCCTCTTCCAGCCCGAGTTCAGAAAGGCACTGACGCAGCTCGGCCAGAACAGGATCATAGGAATGTTTCTGAAGGTCGAATCGACCAGTACCGTCTCGGAGACGGTGAAGGCCTGCCAGCTTCTCGTGCAGAAGGGGCTGGGCGCCATCATAGTTGTCGAGCGGGACGTCGGCCTGAAGAACTACATCGAGACGGGCACGAGACTCGACGCGAAGGTCACGAACGAACTCATCGTATCGATATTTACGCCTCCCAGCCCACTGCACGACGGCGCGCTGATACTGGAGAAGGACAGGATCATCGCGGCGGGCTGCATTCTGCCCCTCTCGCAGAATCCCCGGATCGGCCGTGCGCTGGGGACGCGCCACAGGGCCGGCCTGGGACTGTCCGAGGAGACCGACGCGATCGTGATCATTGTCAGCGAGGAAACGGGCTCTATCTCGCTGGCCCGTGAAGGCAAGCTCAAACGTAAGCTCGACCTCAACGCACTGCGAAACGAGCTCGTCGCCATCCTGGGAATAAAATCCGCAGAGACCGTTCCCGCCGCGTGACGGAACGGGAGCGGAAGCCTCACCACACACATCTTCACGTCCTGACCTCCGCTCCCTTCTCCTTCAGGACCGTTCCGGCAGATAATAGTGGCAAGCATGGTGCCCGATGCGGATACGTCCTGCACATATCGTAAAAACCGTTGGAATCAAGACGCTTAAACGATCAGGCCGGGACGGCATCAACCATCCGGGTAATCGTGAAGGGTAAACACCATTTACGGGACAGGAAAAACATCCTTGTCTAAAGTG
>DAOVNN010000120.1 GCA_030630165.1 Candidatus Krumholzibacteriota bacterium | reverse complement strand
TCCCTCGTGAATATCGACTCGACCATCAGCGATCCCATTCCGGGCCACGAGAATATCCTCTCCGTTATGACCGAGCCGCCAAGCAGAAAGGGGAAACTCAGACCGATGATCGTAACGACAGGGATCGCCGCGTTCCTGAATGCGTGCTTCATCAGCACCGAACCCTCGGAAAGCCCCTTCGATCTTGCGGTGCGTACGTAGTCGCGTCTGAGTTCGTCGAGCATGCTGCCCCTCATATAGCGGGCCATTCCGGCCGCAGAAGCCACTCCCAGCACGAAGGCCGGAAGCATGAGATGGGCCGCTCTATCTCGTAGAAGCGAGAGGGTGCCGAGGCTAGCGGCGTCGATCGACTGCATGTGGGACGAGGGAAGCCAGCCGAGCTTGAGTGAAAAGAGCATGATCAGCATCAGGGCCAGCCAGAACGACGGAATCGAATAGACGACAAGAGCAGCCAGTGTGCCTGCACGATCGAAGATCGAATTCCTCCTCGCCGCGGAGGTGATCCCGAGCGCCACACCGAGCACTATATATACGGTCAGGGCGGCAACGGTGAGACGCAGGGTGTTGGGAACTGCCCCCGCGAGAAGCTCGGAAACGGGTCGATTGTACCTCAGGCTGATTCCGAAATTCCCCCGGGCGAAGCTTCCAATCCACCTCGCATACTGCTCCGGCACGCTGCGGTCGAGACCGAACTGCCGCCGCATCATCTCGATCGTCTCCGGGTCCATCTCAGGATCGTCGTATCTGGCCATCGGATCGCCGGGAGCGAGATGAAGGAGAAAGAAGGTGATGGTCAGGACAAGCCAGACGAGGAGAACCGACTGCCCCAGCCTGCCCGCGAAGTACCGCAGCATCACCCTTCCACCTTTCCAGTAAAGAACTCCGTTTTCTTTGCCGCCTCGGCGCCTTCGATCTCGGCAAGGTCCGCCGGATCGAGCGCGAGCTCTTCCGGGTCCCCTCCGAAGCGTTCGCCGAAAAAGTCGATGATACGATCCCGCAGCTCCCTGTCGTTGGCGGCGCGACCGGTCTCGGCCTCGACAGTCGTGATCATCGCTGAGAGTCCCTTCCATTCCCCCTGCAGGTACCGCTCGATCCCCTCGGAACCGCCGCGCAGAAGTATCGATCCATGCTGGATGAATGCGCTGCCGGTCCTTCTCTGCGCGCTCCCCGAGATCTTCTTTCCTCCGGCAGTGATCTCGTGTCTGCTCGTCGACACGAGACATGGCGACGATTTCGAACTCTCGACGCTCACATGCTTCGCACTTCCGAGCTGAGCTTCGACTCCTGCCGAGCGAAGGGCCGACACGATGACTCCTGCTATGACGAGAAAGGTATCGGCAAGCCCATGTCCGAATGGAGGACCGATCGACGCGGTGACTGAGTATGTAAGCTCCCCGTCGTGCAGAAGTGCTCTTCCGCCCGTAATCCTCCTGACAACGTCCAGCCCGTCGGCCGCTGCCGCCTCGAGGTCTATCGCCCTCGCGGCATCCTGGTGATAGCCGAGCGTCAGCGCCGGCGGACAAAAAGAATAGAGGCGGAGCACCGGGGCTCCGCCTCCACTTTCAGCTCTATTCAACAGAAACTCGTCGACGGCCATGTTCCTCGCCCCGCTTGCCGGCTCATCGTCGATCAGCAGCCATCCCGCCATCACTCCTCCATCGGCAAGCATTCTCCACCGGACCAGCTGAGCTCCGGACAGCGGGCCGCCGCAACCTCATCGAGGCGCCTGACCGGCGTCGTCACAGGAGCCTCGTGGAGGATTTCCGGATTCTCTTCTGCCTCTTTCGCTATCTTCGCCATCACATCGGCGAAATGGTCGAGGGCCTCCTTCTTCTCCGTTTCGACGGGCTCGATCATCAGAGCCTCCTCGACGATCAGGGGGAAGTAGACCGTCGGAGCGTGAAGGCCGTAATCGAGAAGACGCTTGGCAACATCGACGGTCTTGACTCCGAATTTCTTGAGATTTCTTCCGGACGCAACGAACTCGTGCATGCACCTGCCGGGATACTTGATGTCGTAGTCCCGGGCTACCTTCTTCATCAGGTAGTTGGCATTGATGATCGCGTTCTCGGAGACCTCCAGGAGGCCCTCGCCGCCGAGGGCCTTGATATAGGCGTAAGCCTTTACGAAGACATTGAAGTTGCCGAACCACGGGTGGACCCTGCCGATCGACTCCCCGCTCGTCTCCTTCAGGGAGAACCGCCCGTCCTTCTTTACCACTCTCGGCACGGGCAGCAGCCCGGCGAGATGCTCAAGCACCCCGACAGGCCCCGCGCCGGGGCCGCCCCCGCCGTGCGGTGTGGAGAAGGTCTTGTGAAGGTTAAGATGCATGATGTCTATCCCGATCGAGCCGGGCTTGACGATGCCCATCAGGGCATTCATGTTCGCCCCGTCCATGTAGACCAGGGCGCCGACATCGAAAAGATAATCAGGATAGTCCACGATGCCCTTCTCGGCCTGTTCGAGAAGGGCATCGTGGACTATCCTGATTATCTTTTCGATGTCCTTCTCGAACAGGCCGAGAGTGTTGGGCAGCGTCAGCATCAGGACCGCCGTATCGTCGCCCGCCTCCTGCTTCAGCACTTCGGGATCGATCAGTCCCGCCTCGTTCGAGGGGATCGTCTTCGGCGTGAATCCGCAGATCACGACGCTTGCCGGATTGGTGCCATGCGCCGAGTCGGGGACCAGGACGGTCTTGCGCTCCTCTCCCCTGCGACGAAACCAGTCCCTGGCGATCATCATCCCGGCAAGCTCCCCGTGCGCACCTGCTACGGGCTGAAGACTGAACGCGCTCATACCGCAGATCTCGCAGAGATCCGATTCGAGCTCGTACATCAGTTCGAGGGCACCCTGCACGTCATCTTCCGACTGGAGGGGATGGAGCCCGGCAAACCCGCCGAGACTCGCCACTTCCTCGTTGATCACGGGGTTGTATTTCATCGTGCAGCTGCCGAGGGGATACATACCCTTGTCGATGTGATAGTTCTTCGACGCGAGTTCGACGTAGTGCCTTATCAGATCCTGCTCGCCTATGCGGGGCAGGCCGATCTCTCCTTCGCGCCGGTGTGCGAATCCCAGGTCGTCGACGGGACAGTCGTTTGCCGGCAGAAAATTGCCGCTCCTGCCGTTTGCGCCTTTTTCGAATATCGTCCTGCTCATACCGCACCCCCCTTCCCTGCAGCCAGGTCGCAAAGCAGCTCGAGATCTTTCCTGGTACGCTTCTCGGTAACGGCCACGAGGACCGCGTCGTCGCCGAGGGACGGAAAATCCTTTCCGAGTGGAATGCCCGCGAGCACGCCGCGCTCTCTCGCCCTGGCGATGAACGCATCCGCGCCTCCCGGCACCGTAATCACAAATTCCTGGAAAAAGTTCCTGCCGAAGGGCAGGCTGACTCCAGCCTCCTCGAGCATCCCGTATAATGTCTTCGCCTTCGAAGCGCTCTGCAGCGCCACCTCCCTGAACCCGTCCTCGCCGAGTGTGGCGAGGTAGACCGAGGCGGCCAGCGCCACGAGCCCCTCATTCGTGCATATGTTCGAAGTGGCTTTCTCCCGCCTGATATGCTGTTCACGGGTCTGGAGAGTCATCGTATATCCCCTCTTCCCGTCGATGTCTTCGGTCGCGCTTATCAGCCGGCCGGGGCATTTTCTCAGGTACGGGGTCTTGGCCGCGAGGAACCCGAGCAGCGGGCCCCCGAAACTCTGGGCGATACCGAGCGACTGGCCCTCTCCCACCACTATATCGGCGTCATATTCCCCGGGCGGCTCTATCAGTGCGAGGGAAACCGGATCAGCGAGAACTATCAGCAGGGCCCCGGCCTCGTGCACCAGTCCAGAGACCTTGCGAGTGTCCTCGATCATACCGAAATAGTTCGGCTGCGCCAGAATGACTGCCGCTGTCTTTTCGGAGAGCATCTCCGCCAGAGCTCCCGCGTCGATCGTGCCATCTTCGACGAAGGGGACCTCGTCTATCACGATATCCTTGCCCGCCGCGTAGCTGTCGAGCACGGCCCGCACCCTCCTGGAGAGCGAGGCCGGAATGACGACGCGCCTGGTGCGCTTGATGACGCTTGCCATAAGCATCGCTTCGGCGAGCGCCGTAGAGGCGTCGTACATCGAAGCGTTCGCTGCATCCATCGCCGTAAGGCGGGCTATCATCGTCTGGTACTCGAAGATCGCCTGGAGGGTCCCCTGGCTCACTTCCGCCTGGTATGGCGTGTAAGAGGTATAGAACTCGCTCCGCGAGAGGACATATCGCACCGTCGCGGGGATGAACCTGTCGTAGATCCCGCCGCCGAGAAAACTGATCATCTCGGAAGCGGCGTTGTTAGCCGAGGCAAGAGCGCCGAGCCTGGAGGCGACCTCGGCCTCGCTCATCGCGGGACCGATATCGAGAACGCCGTCGACGCGCAGCCTGCTATCTATAGGCTCGAGCAACTCTTCGAACGAGGAGACTCCCGTCTCCTTCAGCATCTCGCGCCTGTCACTGTCAGTGTTCTGAACGTAGCTCATCGACCTTCCTTGCTGTTATCCCTCAGTCCTCCTGCTCGCCTAGAAATTCCGAATACTCTTCGAATGTGAACAGGTTGTCGAGCTCTCCGGGATCGCTGATCCTGATCTTGAGGAACCAGCCTTCCTCGACAGGATCGCGGTTGATGATCTCGGGATGCTCGATGATCGCCTCGTTGACCTCGATGATCTCACCGCTTACCGGCGAGAAGAGTTCCGCCACCGTCTTGACCGCTTCGATAGTGCCGATCGGATCCATCTGCTTGACGTTCGATCCAGGCTCGGTGAGCTCGATGTATACGATGTCGCCCAGCTCGGTAGCCGCATACTCGCTGATACCGATCGTTGCGATGCCGCCCTCGTGGCAGACCCACTCGTGTTCTTTGGTGTATGTGCATTCTTCAGGAACCATCGCGCACCTTCCTTTTAATAGAATCCCTTTTTCGTTCCTTTACTCCGTGTTTTCCAATCTGAATGATCAGTCGTTCACACTGCCCTTGTAAAACGGCAGCGGCGTCCGTACGGCGGATGCCGCCCGGCCGCGGATATCGATTGTAATCCCTTCCGCCTCTTTCGGTACAGCCCTTTTAACGAGCGCGATCGCGAGCGCCTTCTTCAGCGTCGGCGAGAATGTCCCGGAGGTGACCTTCCCCACTGTCTCGCCGTTGTGATGCACCGTGAATCCCTGCCGGGGGATCCCCTTGCCCATCACCTCGAGCCCGATCAGCTTGCGCGCGGGCTTGCCTTCTTTCTCGGCGATAAGCGCGTCACGGCCGACAAAATCGCCCGCCTTGAGCTTCACGACCCAGGAGAGCCCCGCCTCGAGCGGCGAGGTATCCTCGTCGAGCTCGTGACCGTAGAGACAGTAGCCCGGTTCGAATCTCAGCGTGTCCCTCGCCCCGAGGCCTATCGGCGCGGCGCCGTACTTGCCGCCACCGTCGAGAAGCCCGTCCCAGACTTCCTTCGCCATCTTCGCGGGAAGATATATCTCATAGCCGAGCTCGCCGGTATATCCGGTCCTCGAGAGCAGGATCTCCGCGCCCTCGTGCTCGAAAGTGAAAAATCTGTAATAATCCAGATCCTTTATCCTTGCCGCCACTCGCGAGAAGAACGGGTCGGAGGAGAGAAGATCCCTCGCGGCCGGCCCCTGGACGGCGATCTGCCCGATCCCTGAAGTCAGGTCCCGGACTTCCAGTCCCTCCGGCGCTATCGACTGGAGGTGATCGAAGATCTTCGTGACGTTGACTGCGTTCACGACGAAAAGTATCCGTTCGTCGGAGAACTTGTAGACGAGAAGATCGTCGAGCACATGGCCCTTTTCGTTGCAGCAGACCGTATAGCAGATCTGTCCCTCGTCGAGCTTCGCGACCGAGTTGGTCACAGTATAGTCGGCAAAATCGACCGCTCCCGGCCCGGTGATAAAGATCTCTCCCATGTGGCTCACATCGAAGAGTCCGACCTTCGTGCGAACGGTCTCGTGTTCGGCGACGATCCCTTCGAAGGTGACCGGCATGAGGAATCCGGCAAACTCTACCATCCTTCCGCCTCTGACTATGTGGGAATCGTAAAGGGGTGTCTTCAGGGCCATCTGATCCTCTCTTTCCATTGCGGGTCAGGTCTTCTTCACATACCGCCTGAGCATCTTGCCCGTGTGCGAATCTTTGCATCCGGTGATACCAGCCGGCGAACCGGTGTATACTATCTCGCCGCCCTTCTCACCGCCCTCGGGACCGAGGTCGATGATATGATCGGCGAGCCTTATGATGTCGGGGTTGTGCTCTATTACCAGTACGGTATTTCCTCTCTCGACGAGCCTGTCGAGAACGCTCATCAGCATCTTGACGTCCTCAAAGTGCAGCCCCGTGCTCGGCTCGTCCAGAATATACAGCGTCCTTCCGGTACTTACCTTGGAAAGTTCCGACGAGAGCTTCACTCTCTGCGCCTCTCCGCCCGAGAGAGTCGTCGCCGGCTGGCCCAGCCTGATGTAGCCGAGCCCTACTTCCCTGAGCACCTTCAGCTTTCTCCTGACGGAGGGGATATTCTTAAAGAAATCGTACGCTTCGTCAACGGTCATTTCGAGGACCTCTGCGATATTGATATTCTTGAAGGTGACCTCGAGGGTCTCTCTGTTGTAGCGCTTCCCCTTGCACTGCTGGCAGTGGACATAGACGTCGGGGAGAAAATGCATCTCGACCTTTATCATCCCCTCGCCCCTGCACGTCTCGCATCTGCCGCCCTTTACGTTAAAGCTGAATCTCCCCGGTTTGTAGCCGCGTACCTGCGATTCGGAGAGCTTTGTAAAGAGGTCCCTGATCGGGCCGAACACCCCTGTGTATGTCGCGGGGTTCGACCTCGGGGTCCGTCCTATCGGGGACTGGTCGATGTTGATGACCTTATCTATATGCTCGACCCCGTCGATCCCGTCGTGACGGCCGGCAAGCTTCGTGCTGCGATAGAAGACCCTGTGCAGGGCCCTGTACAGGATGTCCCCGACAAGCGTGCTCTTTCCCGAGCCGGAAACGCCGGTGACGCATATCAGACGGCCGAGCGGGAACTCAACGGTTATATCTTTAAGGTTGTGTTCGCCGGCTCCCCTGAGGACAAGCGACTCGCCGGTGCCCCTTTCGTTGCCGCTCTTGAGTTCAAAATATCGTTCGGTGGCGAGATATCTGCCGGTAAGGCTGTTCTCGACGGCTGATACCTCGGTGGGGGTCCCCTCGGCTACCACTTCGCCGCCATGCTCTCCCGCGCCCGGCCCGAGGTCGATGACATAGTCCGCGGCGAGTATCGTGTCCCTGTCGTGTTCGATCACTATGACGGTGTTTCCCGCGTCGCGCAGTTCCTTGAGCGTGGCAACGAGCCTCGCGTTGTCGCGTTGGTGAAGTCCTATCGACGGTTCGTCGAGTATATAGAGAACGCCTACGAGCTTCGAGCCTATCTGAGTGGCGAGCCTTATCCTCTGAGCCTCGCCGCCGGCCAGCGTGCCCGCCGAGCGATCGAGCGAAAGATAGTCGAGCCCGACGTTGCATAGAAACTGCAGCCTCGATGTGATCTCGCGAAGGAGCGGGCCGCCGATGATCGCCCTGTTTCCCTCGAGACCGAGCGACCCGAAGAAATCCGATGCCTTCTCGATCGTGAGAGACGACACCTCGGCGATAGTGCTGCCGCCCAGTGTGACCGACAGGCTCTCGGGCTTGAGCCGCGTTCCGTGGCAAACGTGACATGGGCTCGAGGTCATGAAGGTCTCTATCCAGCGCCTTATCGCATCGGAACGGGTCTGGTGGTACCGGCGGCGCAGGTTCGGAACGATACCCTCCCATTTCGTGTAGTACTCGCCCTTGCCCCGCTCGAAGTCGTACTGGACGACTATCTCGTCGTCGGTCCCCTCAAGTATCATCCTGCGGGCTTTCTTCGAGAGCTTTCCGAAGGGCTTGTGCAGGGAGAATCCGTGAAGCTCCGCGAGGGCCTCGAGCCTCAGCCTGTACCAGTTTGCCTTGGGCGACCCAATGGATGCGAGCGCGCCCTCGGCGATGCTCAGTTCCTGATCGGGTACGAGCAGCTCCTCTGCAAAATCGTTGGTCGTTCCGAGACCGTGGCAGGTCGGACATGCGCCGTAGGGAGAGTTGAACGAGAACATCCTCGGAGAGATCTCACCGAGTCCTCCACCGCACCAGGGGCACGAGTACTCGAGACTGTAGAGGACCTCCTCACCCCCCTGCTGGACGAGGATGATCCCATTGCCCGCCTTTGCCGCCGTCTCGACCGAGTCAGCCAGACGCCTCT
>DAOVNN010000058.1 GCA_030630165.1 Candidatus Krumholzibacteriota bacterium | reverse complement strand
CTGAAGGCCCACTTGAGCTGCTTCAGGATCGCCTCTTCATCGTCGATAATGAGAAGTTTATCCATTGCCAAACCCTACCACACCTTTCCCGGGCCGTTATCTGCCGGCCGGCATCTCTATCTTCACCACGGCCCCGCCCGCGGGGGGGCTGGAGACCGAAATAGTCCCGCCGTGCGCCTCCGTGAGAGACTTGCACAGCACGAGCCCCACACCCAGTCCGTTTTTCTTCGTACTCCTGAACGGTCTGAACAGCCCGTCCTCCAGGTAACCGCTTTCAAATCCCGGCCCATCATCGCTGACGATGATTGTGAGCGTTTCATCCTGGAGAGCGATACTGACCTCGACGGACCCTCTCTCGGTGACAGCTTCGATCGCGTTGAGCACGATGTTCTCCATGATCCTGGACAGGGCCGAGGGATCGACGAATGCCTTTATGTTTCCTTCTGATCTGACCCTGACCGCAACGCCTTTTCTCGACGAGAGATGCTCGAGCGAGGAGATCCTGTCTGCGGCTTCCGCTGTGACATCGGTCATCGCTCTCGATATCGCCGCGGGCGCCTTGTGCGCATTCAGTGAATCTATCAGTTTGCGCATCTTCTGCACGGATCTCTCGACCGTGTCAATCGCGTCGATCTGAAATTCCCTGTCCTGGATATTATCCCTGGCGTTTTCGGCGGTCAAGGAGAGCATGCCGACGGTGTTTTTAAGATCGTGGATCACATAGGACGCGAATCTGTTGAACGATTCGAGCTGCTTCGATTCGAGATACCGCTGCTCCATCAGAAGGTTCTCGAGCGCGAGCGCTGCCTGGTCGGTGATCGTGGCGAGGAATTCCCGGTCCTCCTCCGACCACAGTCTCCCGAAATCCTTCGGCCCGAGGGCGATGAATCCCCTCGCCTCTCCTCCGATGGTCAGAAACGAGATCGCCCGGATCCACCCCGGTATACCGTCATGCAGGTGACGCCGCGACCCGCGTATGATGATCTGGGGCGACTCCTTGCAGAGCTCCATCAGTTTACCAGAATCTACGGAGGAGCTCTCTTCCGTCCCCAGGCCGTAATCGGCCGTTTTGCCCCCGCCGATCCCGGCGTAGACAAGACCCTTTTTTGCCATCATCGTCTGGCAGAGAGAGCTGATCGTGTTGGAGAGGAGATCGTCGACTGTCGAACTCGAGGTCATCAGACGCGCGTAATGGCGCCACTCCCGCCTGTAGTTGTAGAGCCCGGGCCTGAAATTCTCATTGATGAATATTCGAAGATGGCGTCTCGCCCTGCCCGATATGAGGATTGCCAGGAGGATGAAAATGAAAAATATCGATGCGACAAGGGAGCCCAGCCTCTCGTACGGCATTCCGATAAGGTTCGATGTCCATGTGATAAGGGCGAAGGCGAGGAGGTAGAACCCGGCAACTAACACGGTAACGATGGATGGAGCCTTTCCCCTGTCGGACATTGTCCTTACCTCGAATACGGGATATCTCCAGCTGGCAAAGAGCATGGTAACGCAGAAGATGATCGTGCCCAGCGCCCCTACTGCGATGAAATAGTTATCCACCCCGGAGAGAAGAACGAGCCTGCTTATCATTACGAAGTTCATGATCGAGGCCAGTATCACTCCGAGCAGGGGGTACTTGAGTGTGACCTTCGCCGGTATGCTGGCCGCCCTGTATGTGTTTTCGAAGGCATGAAGGATCAGAACGTTTGCAGCCAGCGCCAGCAGAGCCAGTATCTGTCCAATGCCTGTTACCCCGATGCGCCAGAGTCCGCCTCCCTCGACGAGCTGGAACCGGCTGACGATAAGCTCTGCCGGGACGAGCACCGCCGCGGCGGCGAGGAGTGCGCCGAAGGTGATCATGAGGGGCAGAGAGCTTCGCATCCTTTCTCTCTCATTGCCGCGTCCAAAGAAGGAGAAGAACGGGATGATAAGCGCGGGGGCGAATATTATAAGGGCAAGGTAGATCTGCAGGCGGCGCATCACCTCGTCCGGCGATTTCGAGGCCAGTGCGAAGGTCAATGCCGTCATCGCTGCAGCTGTGCAGATCGCCGAAAGGATGAAGAACGATTTCTGTACGTTCCGTTTTCCCGAAGCGATATGGATTGCGGCGAGCAGGAGCAGCAGGGTCGAAGCCGCACCGGTCAGAATTATCGTAAGCGTGTTCATTGCGATTTCCTGATCCTGTCAAGCTGTCTCTGCGCTTCAGCGGACACCGACGTGCCCTGGTATCTGGTCGCGCAGCTCAGGAGGATCTCAGCCGCTCGCTGAGGGTCGCCAAGCTCGGTTTCGTATATCGACGCCGCCATCAGGCAGTTGTCCTTGAAGCTGTGGTACTGCGGGTACATGTCTGGAAGCGCAAGCAGTCTTCCGGCGGCTTCCTCCCATCGTTCCTGTTCGATCAATGTACGCACATAGTATTCCTCGGAGACGATGCTGACCGTTTCGGAGTGCAGAAGAGATGCCAGCTGTTTGTAATGCTCCGCGGCTCTCTCGTAGGCCGCTTCGAGCGCGTCGGCCTCTCCTGCTTTCCTGTAGTGGGCAGCGATCCGGAGCGGCGCCTCCATGCCCTGTATTGTCGTCGGGAAGTTGATGTATACAGACTTGTAGTGTAGAGATGCCTCGACCCAGTTTCCCCTGAGTTCCTCGAGGATGGCAAGCTGCCAGATCGCTTCAACAGTTTCCGGCTTGTAGCTCTCGTACTCCACGACCACCCTGTTGTAGGCGGCGGCCGCTTCGTCGTACTTCTCCCTGCTGCCGAGAATATTGCCCTTCATCAGAAGGGCGGTAGGTGCTTCCTGCGATCGAGGATGCTCGGAGACGATCTTGTCGAAGATCGAAACAGCATCATCTATATTTCCGAATCCGTCGAGTTCGACCCGTGCCTCGAGGTAGAGAAGACTGGGGATGTCTGCCTGGTCCCCGTATATCTTTCTCATCTCCCGGATCGTGTCTCTTGCCTTTGTCCATTCTTCGGCGAGCAGATAGGTACTGACGAGGTTATACCGCGTTTCCTTCTTTATTTCTTCCGACGCGTTTGACCGTATGACGTGCCGGAATATTATCTCGGACTCGCCGAGCCATTTCTTCGCGCAGTCTGCATCGGCCCTGGCAATGCATATCTCCGCTATGCGGACCGGCGTCAGCAGATAACGCCGGTTGAGCCGGGCGGTATCAAGGATCTTCTCTCCGGTCAGGTACGTCTCGTGGAATTTCGTAAAGAGCGTGAGCGCTTCTGGAGCGTTGCCGCTTTCACGGGAGATGAACGCGGCCGACCAGAGAGCATTCGCCCTGGCCGCCGGAACGTTTTCAGCGATCTCATAGGCATGGAGAAAATCGGTTTTCGCGTCCTCGAACATTGCCGCTCTGAACTGGAGCTCGGACAGTTCCATCTGCGCCGTTACCACCGTGAGTTCAAGGCCCTCGACGCTCCCGACGTCACCGGAGTAGTCGTCGACTATCTTCCTGTAGGACGTCAGTGTCCTGTCGAGGAAATCCCTGTTGACGGCAGGGAAAGTCAGTTCCGACGCGAGCTTTCTTGCGGCGAAAAGGTCCTTTTCCGCCTTGTATGCCGGGGATTTATCCTTGATGTCGCATCCGGGTATTACAGCGGCAGCCATTATCACTGTTGTCGCCACCACCAGGATCGTCCGGATCCGACTGTCTGTTCTTGAGATCTTCATCTTTGCTCCTTGCGGCGTCATCCCGCTCAGTCGATATCAAGGCTTGTGCCAGCGGGCCGGTCCACCTTCCTCGCGAGGAAGATCACTGTCGCCGAGGCAGTTATTAAATATGTCGAGACCAGTTCCATGACCCTCGAGGCGACATGGTTGTAAATCATGAAGTCGGGAGACAACTCAAGCGCGATCATCTCGGCTTTTATGTCGAGCAGGATGGTAGGGACGGTGAGCATGAATGGCAATGCGACGATGAGCAGCGTTTTTGTATATGTCTTCAGCGAGAGTGATATTCCCGAGGCCAGTGCGGAAGGGGCCGATACGTCGTCGATCATGACGAGCGGGATGGCGTAGACGAAGAGTGACTGTATCGAGAGGCCTGCGACGATCCCGCCTCCGAGAAGGGCGTATCCGGCCCAGCCAACCTTTCCTGACGAGAGCCACACACCGAGGAAGACGGCTGCGTAGACAGCCAGCGACGATATGATAGAGACGACCAGAAGACGGGGATAACGCCGCCCGGCTGCGGAAAAGGCCCGCGGCAGGGACGGCTTGCTTCGACGTATCGCCCTGGTTACGAGGTATACGGTCGCACCGTGGAAAATACACTTCAATACGATCTCGAGGAATATCTCGATTCGCCCCAGGATCGGCTGGAGCAGGAGAAGGTGAGCCGGGTAGTGGCCGAGATGTTCGGGAGAAACGCCTCCTACGGGCAGGGCCCAGAAGTGAGCGAGCGGTCCGGAGTTGCCGGCAAGGTAGGCGGCGAGAAGGATCATCTGGAAAAGAAAGTAGCACAGATACGGAGCAGCGACCCTGGGACCGAGCAGCAGTGTCAGCGAGACCTGAAATGCCTGAAAGGCGGAGTTAATGCTTTTCAGGAGATTCCTCCGCTCCTCAGCGTCGACACTGCCCTTGATAATAGTATTCGACATGCTGTATCAGCTCCCGTTGTCTGTTTTCCCGGGCATCAGCGCTTCCAGAACGTACGGTGAGATATTTTCGACGAATTCAACGAGTTCCGTCCTGACGGTTTCGTCCCTTCCGGGCGGTATAATGGCCGAGAATCTGATAAACGAAGCGGCCTGCGGGTGTGCAAGCAGGGCGCTCGTCATCTGGTTCCATTTCAACGCGAACTCGTTCGGGATCGTCTTTCCCCGCATGCTGAACCAATACATGACGATCTGTCTGCTGCTGCCGTTGGATATGATCAAGCCTTGTGCCGATGATATCGTTCCACCGATATCGAGGGCGATCGATCCATCGGAGATTATATCCCAGCCCGCTCCGGGGTAACAATGCTTTGGTGAGTGGATCTGGCTATTCTGCTGTTGGTCGGCGAAATACCCGATGAACAGGTCGATCGTATTACCGGCAGGACCCCTGTATGACCGTGCCAGTGTCAGGTCGGCGCCGAGAAGCCTCAGGGATTCCGGGGAGATGCAGCCGTCCCTGGCCGTGAATCCGTCGAATGTACGCGGTATGACATCCAGTTGAGGCGGCTGCAGCTGCGGCACGTTCCTCAGTCTCAGGGACCAGGTGTAGGTGCAGAGAACGGCCAGGATGATCACTACCGCTATGATTTTTTTCGTCGAAACTGTGTCCATCTCAATATTCCCGCGCAAAAAAGAAGCATCAGAAAGCCTGCCGCGAATACGATGATCCCCGACGCCTCGTGCAGGGGACCGTCAGCGAAGCTGGGGCCTGCGAAGTGCGCGCCCAGTGCAGTGACGACCAGCCGGACGGTGTTTGCCGCGATAGCGGCCGGCACCGAGAGAAGGACGAGAACAAATTTCCTGCCCTTCGACATGTCGGAGAAAAAGGCGAATACGACGCTGAGGGTGAACATCGTCATAAGTGATCGAAGCCCGCTGCAGGCAGCTATGACCTCGAGGGTGTAACCGGGGAGCATCAGGATGTTCCCCTTCCGTATCACGCTGACTCTCATGAACGTCAGCACCCCCGTACTGAGTCTCGCACTCATTATCTGCATCGGAAAGGTGATCTTGAAATAGATGATATATGGAAGGGGGACCATCAGCAGAAGAAACAGAAGCGGAGGGCCGGCGACCTTCGTGAAATCCCATCCCCTGATAAAGAGTACGGCTCCGAGGATCATCAGGGGCAGGGAGATCCTGGTCGCGAAGAGTTCGGAAGCCGCCGTTCCCGTGATCAGAAGCCCTGACGCTGCCAGTATGAGCAGCATCCCCCATAACTCCAGTCCTCCTGCGTCGGCCTCGCGGAGAGAATCACGTCTTCTCCAGAGCAGCAGCGCCGATACAAGGGGGATGAGGAGGCCATGCCGGTAGTTTGAGTCGTCGAGCCACTGGCGTACGAGTGCCGAAATGACGGGTATGTAAAGCACCGTCAGCAGCACGAGTGCTGTGACTGCCAATATGATATTGGTCCTGGCCGATCGGCTCTGTTTCTGAGCTGTCACCGACAAGAAAGCTCCTCCTGTGACTTCCGGTTGAATTCTTTATATCTCTTAAGGAGGATTGTAACAAGAGTTATGCCATCGATCGGGATTTGATGGGCTGGAATGGAAAGTACGGTCGAACGGGTATGAAGGGGAAAAAAAAGGGCGGGTGCCCGATGGATTGCACCCGCCCATGAACAAGGGTCGTACCCCTGGCTATCGTTTTTTTCTTCTGAGAAGCGGTGCGATCCCGAGAAGACCGAGTCCGAGAAGACTCAGCGTGGAAGGCTCGGGGGTGGCATAATAGGACGAGTCATGGAACTGGGAGTTCGAATAGGTGTTGCCCTGTGAGTCGACGCCGATAGCGTCAAAGGTGGCCCAGCTGAAACCTCGAACGACGACGTTAAGGCTCAGCTCGTCGCCCCAGCCTGGAGAAAATATGCGGTTAAGACCGTAATGGGTGGCGTTGAGCTGGTTGTTGTCGAGCCGCCCGATATTGATGAAACTGGACCTGTTGTCCCCGGGGATCGTGCTGATCCACCTGTCGAAGGCGGAGATCTCGACGCCGTTAACGAAGATCTGTCCCATTTGATTCCTCGGGACGTTCATCGCGAGATAGCAGTCCATATAGTCGTAAGCGGGAGCATTATAGGATGAGCCACCACTGAATCCATATGGTGTGCTGCCTTCCGAGCCCCAGTAACCGACGACCTTGAGGTCGAAGTTGCTGGAACTCGAGATCCATGTCCCGATATCACGCTCTGAATGAAACAAGGAGTACCGTGAGTCCACGATGTAAGTCTGCAGCTTCGGTACAGCCAGGACAGGTACCGAAAGGGCGAGGACGGTCAGGATCGCCAGGCTTACGAATAATGATCTTTTCATCTCTTGTTCCTTCTGTAAGTGTCGGGATTCTTTATAATCCCGGAATTATCCGCATTCTAACCAGTATTATCCGCAATTGCCGTGCCATATCTTTTCATTATGCAACTCGATGTATTGCAATATGTTAAAAGCAATAAAACCTGGGTGATTTTCCCCTGCGAAAATCGTGTAAAGTATTCCGACGGTCATTTCCTGATCACCTTGTGGCACTTCTGCGGATCCGGGTAGCGCCTCTTGTCATGGAGGAGGATCTGGCCCGACTGCGGGTGCGGTTGCCGGAAGTCGAGAGCCTGGTTCCCATCCTGGCGCTCTTGCGCCACGCACTGGCCCTGCCGGAACTGATCGACCGCCTGTACTTCGCCGCGTGGTTGCCCGGGAGGCGGCGCTTCGAGGCGCTGGCCCGGGTGGGTTGCGCGGGGCTGGTCAGCCTGCTGACCCCGCGGCTCGGACCGTTTCTGTCCCTTGTGGACTTCCAGAGGGATTTCTGGCTTCCGCGCTTGGTGAATCTGGAACCGTCGATCCCGGAAGAGTTGGCGGCAGCCGTGCTCGAAGGCCTTCCGGCCCTCCCGGCCGGCCGGCCCGCTCTCATCTTCGTGGACTTTCGCGAGACCGTCATCGTTCTGCGGGTCGAGCTCTCAGTGGTCGCGTCCACTTCTCTGGCAGCAGCCCTGGTCCAGCGCCCGTCGAGCTCACTGCTTCTCTTCATTGCCCATTCCTCGAAATCGTCAGAGGCAGAGGCGGGAAGGGCGGCAGTGATGAGCAGGAGCAGAAACAACGGTACTATCGATGCCTTGATGTAACGCATGTTGTTTTTCCTGTATCTATATTTATCGGAAAATAGGAATCGGATTTAGAAATCGAAATTGTTACGCAGGGAAAAGAAGAGGAGGAGAGAGAATCCTTTTCTAATGTTCTAACACTGAAAAGTCTAGCATATCGGCTCAGTGGTGTCAAACGGGCCGGCCCCCGGGAACGGCGTAAAACGCCGCCTGGGAGCTTTCAGGAGTACCCATACAGATTTAAAAAAAATCAGGTCACAGGCTGAACCACTTGTTGATCTTGACGAGAAAGGTGTTGTCTCCAGGAGCGGAGAAGAGGTTGCTCATATCGCGTCCCGCGTCGAATCTTCCGTACTCCGCCTCAAAATTCGAGGCGCCCCTCGACCATACGAGAAAGAGGGTCGAACCGGGGCTGTACTCCCATCGGAAGACGAGGTTGGAGTTGAATTCCTTGAAGTTGAAGTCGAGGTTGTCGCTGTAGTCGAAAGGCGCGAACCTGTCGTCGTAGTTTTCAGCGTGGGGGGCGACGATCTCGCGGTAGTCTGTGTATTTACCCGCCGTTACGTAAGGCATCCCGTAGAACTGCATCGTCATGTCGGGAGTGATCGTGAAGTTGAACCGGGTCGTTATAAAGAGCGTCTTACGCTTGAGATTGGCGATGATGTAGTCCCCGTTGATCTCGTCGACGTACTGCCTGTCGTACTCGCTGATGTAATATTTGGGGCTGATCGTGATGTCGAACCTGCTCGACGGGCGGATGGTGACCCCCGGCTCGAAGCCCTGGGAGACAACCCCTTCGTCATCAACGCCGTAGTTGCCAAAGTACCTCAAAACGAGGAACTTGCGGTGGTCGGTGCTGACGCCGTACCAGGAGTGGGTCCTTCCCGGTACCAGGACCGAGGGGCCGCCGCGCAGCAGGCGGTTGTCCTGCCTCGCCATGCTGCGGTTGATTCCGCCGAATATCGACCAGTAATTCTTGAACTGCCACCGGGTGTTTATGTTTCCGCCGATCTTCCCGAGATTATCAAGGCCGAAGTTTGTTCCGTTCCAGAGATTACCGTTAAGGCTGTACTCCCTGAAGAGAAACTGTTCCTCGAACTTTCTGTAGCCGACCCATACGACGGGAAAGAGCTCGTCGGCATTGTGAGAGAATCCGATGTCGTTGATCTCGAATCCGGGGCTGCGCACATGAACGCCTGCTCCCCATCGCCACGGCTGTCCGCCGAACTTTCCGCCCCAGAGGGTAGATGACCACCCGGCCAGGCTGGTCAGTGTCGAGTCGATGCCGAGATGTTCGGCGTCGGGCCGTTGGAAATATCTTATAGGCGATGTCTGCGCTTCGAGGATCGCTTCTTCGCTGCCGCTGATATAACTGCCGTAGAGCTTTCCGATGACCTGGTAATCCTCGTTGCTGAAGCGGTGATCGAAACGCAGGCCGCCGCTGTAAGCCGAGTTGACGAGGTGGTTAAAATCGATGTCCGGCAGCTTCCTGTGGACGCCCGTTCCGATGCCGCCGATATTGGTGCGGCCATCGTTGTAGTCCTTCTGGATGCTCACGACAGCGTAATTGGTCATCGGCTCGACCGCGATCCCGTACTCTTTTCCCTGCGGGTCTCTCACGATCGCCTCTTCCTTGTCGGTCAGCGCGTCGAGGATCCCGATCGACCACCCGCCCGCAGTCTTGCCCGTCACCTTCGCCGCGGCGAGTATCTTGGTGAACTCCGGGCTGTCGATCCAGTAGCCGTCGGTATCCCCGGGGAACCTCTGCGAGTCGAGGGCGTAGGCGTGGGGACGCCTGCCGATGCGCCTCGAATAGAACAGCCCCTCCCGGTCCATGTCGCCGAGGCTGATCGAGGAAGCGAAGATGTTGGCTCCCTCGATGAAGAAGGGCCTTCTCTCGCGGAAATATGTCTCGTAGGCGGTGAGATTGAACTCCGATGGATCCTGTTCTACCTGGCCGAAATCGGGATTGACCGTGAGGTTGAGAGTGATGTCGCTCGTGAGCCCGTACATCAGGTCTCCGCCGATGCGTCCGTCCTTTACCGTATTTTGAATGAATGGATCGTCTCCTGGATCGCCGTTCGATTCGAGCGATCCGACCACGTAGGGGAGGATCTCGAGGTTCCTTGTGACCGGGAGGTCCTCCATCCCCTCGAGCCGACCGAAGACAGAGACTATCTGGCTCGATTCGCGTGGGCAGTGGTTCCAGAAAGAGGACTCGTTGAGGCGGCTTATCTCCCTGTAGACCTGGAGGCCCCATGACTTCGTATGGCCGTTCCCTGAGTAGCGCAGCTGGTTGAACGGGATACGGAACTCGGCTGTCCAGCCCTTCTCGTCGACGCTCGTTCCAACGTGCCAGACGGCGTCCCAGTTCTCGTCGCTGTCGTTGTCGTCGAACCAGAACCGATCCCTCTTTACGCCGGCAGGGTTCACCACGAAGTCGAATGCGGTCCGCTTGTCGTCATAGCTGTCGAACGCGACTCCGAGCCAGTCGGAGGGGGTGTAGTTGTCGCGCCTCGTCAACCGGCCGACGATCTTGTCGGGCTGGGAGTCGAGGGCAGTGATCCCTATGTATATGTATTCGTCGTCATAGAGGACCCTGAAGTAGGTCTTCTCCGCCGACGGTCTGCCGTCGTCCGGTTCGCGTTGTATGAACCCGGTGGATACGGGCGCCAGCTTCCAGTCCGATTCGTTGAGTATGCCGTCTATCTCGATCCCGCCATTGACTCTCCTGCTGGCGACGCATGTCTGCAGCTGATCCGTGGCTGTCTTCAGCGCGTCGTCGTACTCCTGCTTCGTCGGGGTGTAAAGACTCGTGCCAGGCGGAGCAGCCGCCGCGACGAGCGATATGGCGATAAATACGAGAGCGAGCGCCGCTGCCAGTGGCGCCCGCCATGATATGCGATTCGATTTCAGGGGCTTCACCATATATCTATAACGACCGGGGCCGGAGGTTAGTTTCAGGAAAAACGCTCCGGCCCCGAAAAAATGTTAATTTTTTAACACCGATTCAAGCGTAATCAATGTCCGTATGCATCCAATCCATTGCTGAATCAGCACTTATCGATATATCGCTTGATCTCCCAGTCTGTGACGGCAATCTTGTACTCCTTCGCCTCGAGCGCCTTGGCCTCGGCGTATTTACGCTGCAGGTCCTCGCCGAAGAGCTCCCTCATCAGCGCACTCTCCCTGAAGAGGTATACTGCCGCCTCGAGAGACTGCGGCAGCTGATCGATCCCCTGCTTTTTAAGCTCCTCGTGAGGGAGGGTGTAGACGCTGTCCTCGATCTCCGGCATCAGTTTGTACCCCTTTCTTATTCCCTCCAGGCCTGCCTT
>DAOVNN010000088.1 GCA_030630165.1 Candidatus Krumholzibacteriota bacterium | reverse complement strand
TTCGGCAGAGGAGGGAAGGTCTGCAGTACAGGTTGTACCTTTCCGAAAAGAGTGGTCTGCGGCGGCCTCGAAAGAGGCTGGTGCCGGACGGTTCTGCAGGTACATCTCTGTACAGGATGTTGCAAAGACAGAGGATCAGGATCGCCGCGATGGTTCACGACATTTTTCTTGAGCAGCTTGAGGAACCCGGGCTCGACCTGTTCAAGAAAAGGCTCCGGTTCCGGATCTTCCTGAGCAATTGTATCAACGAGGCAAGGCATCTGCCGCAGAGCATCAGGTACAAACTGAAGAATCTGTTGAAGGGTTGAGTGACTGAAATATCATGGAATCTGTAAAAAAAGGCAAAACGTTCATCTTTGCCGGTAACGGGTCATACTTCAACCGTGGATGTGAGGCGATTACCCGGGGAACCGTCAGGATACTGCGCAGATATTTCGACGAGCCGGGATTTATCGCTGTAAGTTCCTATAAAAACCGCCGGCAGTTTGTCGAGCAGAGCAGCGGCGAGACTGATCCATCGATTATCCACCGGAAAATGGTCCAGATATATAATCGTTTCGATCCGATGTGGTTTACCATACAGGCTTTGAGAGTGATAAGACCTGGACTGATCAAGCACATCATGTTCAGGGAGATGAAGCCTTTTATCGATGGGGCTGATGCGGTCCTGTCTCTGGGAGGGGATAACTACTCTATCTATTATAACAAGACGGCGAGAAACTACGTATATCTCAACAATCTGGTGCTCGATCACGGGAAACCGATGATCATCTGGGGCGCTTCGATCGGGCCTTTTTCCAGATATCCATCGTACGAGAAGTTCATTATCGAACATTTAAGGAAAGTCCACATTTTCGCGCGTGAGACATCTACTGTAAAATATCTTGCTGAGCAGGGCCTCGAGGATAATGTCCATCTGGTAGCGGATCCGGCCTATGTTATGGAGCCGGAGGAACCGGAAGGGAACCGAAGGCCGGTTATCGCTGATGATTCGATAGGACTTAATCTAAGCCCCCTCATGGCAAGATTCGTTACCGGGGGTGACCTGAATGAATGGCGGCGGATGGTCGGTCAGATAATAGAGAGTTTCCTCGATGTTACGGACTGTCATATCTATCTGATTCCCCATGTGACGGGAACGCCGTCTAACGACGACTATATCTTTATGAAGAGCGTACTGCAGTCTCTGACACGGGCGGACATCGAACGTGTAGAACTGATAGGTCCTGATTTCAACAGTGCCGAGACTAAGTGGATAATCAGCCGGATGAACCTCTTCGCCGGGGCCAGAACACACTCTACCATCGCGGCGCTTTCCTCATCCGTACCTACGATCAGTTTCGCATACAGCATGAAGGCCAGAGGTATCAACATGGATGTATACGACCATCTCGATTATTGCATCGCTCCGGAGAAGATCTCCGTCGATCTGGTCGCGGACAGGCTGGGGATGCTGGTTCGGCAGAAGGATTATGTGAGGGATCATCTGCGTGACAGGATCCCCGTGATGCAGGAAAGGGCCTTTGAGGCCGGGGCGATACTAGAGAGAATAATATGAAAAAAATCATGCTTGTTGTTCCTTCCCTGAAGAGGGGAGGCGCAGAAAGGATCGTCAGTATCCTCAGCAGGGAACTGGAGCAGGAATATGACGTCACCGTAGTGATATTCAGGGACCCGGTGGATTACGAGTACGGGGGCAGGCTGATCAATCTGCGCTCAGAGGTAAGAGGGGGGATCAGGAAGGTTCCGGCCCTCCTCGCGAGGTCATGGAAGCTGAGGCGTATCATCAGGAGGATCAGGCCGGACAGGATACTGTCCTTCATGGGTAACATGGCAGTCATACTCACCGGGTTTAAAGTCTATCCATCGATTCATAACAATCCGCATATGTATCCGCGGATCGAACAATGGATTGTCAGGAGGTTTTACAACCTTCGAAATGTCAAAAAGACAATAGTCGTATCCCGCGGGCTGAGAGAGATCCTTTTGGAAGATTTCGGCGTACGCAATGTCGAGGTGATATACAATCCGGTTGATATGAATAGTATCGAGAGGTCGATGGCCGAACCCGTCGGGCGGGACAGGCCTTTCATACTCGCTGTCGGGAGCCTGCATCCCCAGAAGGGATTCGACATGCTCATCGACGCATATCACAGTTCGGGGATATCGAGGAGTCATGACCTGATCATTCTCGGTGAGGGGATGGAGAGGGTAAAGCTGGAGCGGCAGGTCAGGGCTCTGGGTCATGAAGGAGAGATATGGCTTTCGGGCATAGAGAGCAATCCATTCAAGTACATGAAGAAGGCCAGATTCCTTGTGATGTCATCGAGATACGAAGGTTTCGGGAACGTCCTGGTAGAAAGTCTTGCCTGCGGGACTCCGGTGATCAGCTTCGATTGCGTCGGCGGCCCCGGCGAGATAATCCGGCAAGGGGAAAACGGTCTTCTTATCCCGGACGGGGATGTCGGTGCGCTGTCCGATGCGATAAGTCAACTGACCGAAGATGACGAGTTGTACGGGAAGCTGAGAGCCAATGCCAGAGAAAGCGCATTGGCATTCGACATCTCGAACATCAGGAGGCTCTGGCTGGAAAAGGCGATAGAGGACAACACGGAATGATCGAGAAGGTGATCAGAGCTGGAAGAGGTACTGGAACTTGAGGAAGTACTGTCTCTCCGTAAGGTGCCAGTCCTCCCGGCTGCTCTCATCAAGAGCGAATTCCCCATAGCTGTGGGTCGAGCCGATGTAGAAGACCGACAGCGAATTGACCCTGTAGGTGAGCAGCGGATCGAGATCCCATGTATGGTACCTGTCGTTATACTGGGTGATGAGTCTGAACGAGAACCTCCGGGACATCTGCAGGTTGGCCCGCAGACGGAATATCGACTGTGAGAAAAGCCTCTCATCGGTCTCGAGGTCATCGCTGAGGATGCGGTGATACGAAGCGGAGACAAGCAGTCTGCTGATCGGCCTGATATCGGCCCATACGCCGTAGTTCACTTCCTTGCCCATCACCAGATGGCGTCTCGCTATCCTGTGGCCGTAATCGTAGTTGGCTCCGAAAGTGAGAGCTTCCCACGGCGTTGTACGAAAGCAGGTGTGCGCCAGCCAGATATCGTCGAACTGGATCCCGCCGAAGAGCTCGTTGCTCGTCATCAAACGGCTGTGGATCCCTGTCTGGGCAGCTCGGAACCTCAGCTCGAAGTTGAGCATTGCCCATTCGTCCTTCTGGACGCCATCGAAGTTCCACTTCCTGCCGAGATTGAAGTTCCCGTTGATGTTTTCCATGACCTTGCTGTCTTCGAATCTCTTGATACCACCGATATTGGCATGCGCAACCCTGTCATTGTTCTGGGGTTCGAATCCGTTGTCGGCGCGGAAGGTCGGGCTCCGCTCCCGGTAGCTTCCCCCGAGCCAGTAATTGCCCGTACTTCTCTCCAGCCCGATGGTCAATGCGTGTCCTGAAAACTCTTCGCCGTCGAGGGCGGCCGTGTATTTTCCATTATCGAATGTCTGCTCGTTGAAAGCGCTGTCTGTCAGTCCGGGATTGTTAATCTCTTCAGTGTGGGACCCGATGATCTGGAATTCGATGGAGTTGCTCTGGGTCAGGCGTATCTGGCCGTCCACACTTGCCAACGATCCTGATCCTCCGCCGTCGAATCGCCTGTCCGTCGCGACGAGCCCCAGGTGTGATCCCTCGCCCAGATCGTGACGGAACCTCAGCAGGTTGGAAAAACTCCTGCCGTTGGCGACATACCTGCTCTCCTCCTCGAAGGGAAGGATCACTATCGAATTCTCGTCGTACGCCGAGAGAAAGGCGAGGCTGTTGGCCCCCTTGCGCATGATCATCTTGCCCGCGACCGATGGATCGTTGATCGAGCGTGTGTATATCGCGTTGAAGTCAGTATTGAAGATATCACGGCCCTGCTGGAAGAATGGCCGGCGCTCGGGGTAGAAGAGGGCAAATGTCGAATTGACATCGATCTGCGCGGCATCTGATTCGACCTGGCTGAAATCGGGATTGATCGTTACGCCGGCGGATATCTCTGAGGTAAAGTCGTACTTGATCCCCAAGCCGAGCTCTCCATCGGGATCCTTGTTCTGGAACTCGCCGTTATTATCGAGCGAGCCCGTCTGGTAACCGACGACGGATGGCAGGAGCTCGAATCCCGTTCCCGCGTTTATGTCCGACAGGCCTTTCATCGTTCCCCACTGGCAGGGCCAGCAGTCGATGTCGCGGTCGTAGGCGGCCCAGGAATACTGGTAGCGGACCTCTCTCGGGCGATTGCGCCAGAAGTCGACGCGCCATACCTGATCTTCACTGTTGGGAAAACGGAGGCTCCTGAAAGGGACCTTCATCTCTACGACCCAGCCGAACTCGGTGATCTTTCCCATCGTCTCGAATATCATGCTGAAGGAGATATCCTCTCCGTGGGCGGAGGAGAAGAGGAGGTCGCCCGGTATCCCGAGGGGATTAGAGGCGATCTCGTAGGCGAGTGTAGCCTCGCCGTAGGTGTCGATCATGAGCATCACGAAGTCGTCGGAAAAGATCCTGTCCCTCTCGCAGAACGAGGCGCGTACCTCACCGGGGTCGTCGTAGCAGATCCAGGCGACGTAGAGATTCTGGTCGTCGTATGTTACGAGGACCTCGGTGCTGACAGCCGGCTGCGTCTGGTCGCCGGGGCTGTGCTCGGCAAAATTGTCAGCCCTGGCGGCGCCTTTCCAGCCCTCATCGTCGAGTACTCCATCGAGCTTGATAGGGCCCGCGGCTCGGCGGATAGTCATCTCGGGGTGATATACCGGCACAAAGTCCTGCTGCTTCTTATCGTCCCGGGCTGATACCGGAGAAGACAGAAGCAGGAAGATGATCATTCCGAAGATCAGGGGCGGTGCTTTCATTCTCATTATAGGTAGCTATACGTCATCCGTTCCAGAAAGATGCGTAAAATATCACATTTCCGGGAAATATAGGAGAGACAAGAGCTTGCCGCAAGAGGAGGGGTGAGCTCAGTCTTCAGTGCAGTCCTGCGCTTTCCTCTACTTCAGATAGGTCACCTCGAAGAATGGTATGAAGTCGCCTTCCTCGAGTCTGATACTGTTTCCCTTCTTCCCGACCTCTATGAACGTTTCGACGTTCTGGTAGAGGTTCGAAGGCCAGTGCGAGGTCTCTACCCTGACCCTGTACTTGCCCTTCTTGACCTTCTTGCCGTTGTAGTCCTTGAGGTCCCAGACATAGATATGATGCCCGATGTCTATGCTCGCACTCGTGACCCCGTCGATTCCCTCGAACTTGGTGATCGCGGCCCAGAGAGGCAGAGTTATCTGTTTCTCCCTGACGTAGCCCGCGAAGCCTGATACGTAGATTGTTCTGATGTGGTTCTCATTCTCGTCATCGATCCATACCGCGGTCTGTGGAGGTAGTTCGTCCTGGAACCCCAGGATGAAGTCTATCTTGACGCAGGGTGTGTCGAGTTCGTTCTCGTCAAGCCTCGCGACATGGGGCCTCATCCTGTCGAAGGCAAGTCTCGCGCCTTCTGAGTCGGGGTATTTCTTCGCGAGCTTGATATAGTTTTTCAGAGCCTCTCGTTCGCGGGCGTATCCGAGATAGTAAAGCGCCTCAGCTTTGATCTCTTCGGATGCCTCGCTTTTTACGACCATTTCGAGATCGGCGACCGACTGGTCGTATTTTCCCAGGAAGAAGGGCAGCAGCAGCCCGAAGGCGCCCCGGGTCAGGCTCATTTCCATATCGTCGGGAGAAAGATCTACTGCCTTGTCCCAGGCGGCCATCAACTCGAACGCGAGATTGGACATGTAATCGGTGTTCTCATGGATAGCCTCGTCGTACCCGTGCTCGGCCACGTGGGCAGTGGAGAGGGCGAGCATCTTGTAGGCAGAGGCATTTTTCTTTTCGATGACCGTATATACCTTCAAAATTTCCATGGCGTTGTCGAACGACTCTTCACCGTAGTAAGCCTCTCCAAGCTGGAGGATGACGGCCGGATCGCTGTGATCTTCCAGCAGGGACTTTTTGAGGGCGAGTACCTTCTCGCTGTCGCCTTCTTTCGGTTGAAACAGGCCGGTATCGATCTCCGGCTTTTCCTCGACTTCGCCGAGTCCCTTGAGTTTCTCTTCTGCCGCTTTGGCTGCCTCAGTGCCGGGAGCGATAGCGATTATCTTCTCGAGAGTCTTCTTCTGTCCCGCAGGATCCTCGTTTTTCGCATATCCCTCGGCCAGGTTGGTCAGGGCTGTGACATGCGCTTCGACCGCTTCGGGAGAGGTGGAAGTAGAATACATCCCGGCAGCCTGCTCCAGGTCGCTGATGCCCGCCTCGAGCCTTCCGAAGAATCCCGGCACATTTATAGCTATGATCCCGCGGAAAAGGTACGCCTCAGGATTGGTTTCATCGAGTTTTACTGCTTTATCCAGCCTTTCGAAAGAAAGCATCATCAGCTTTCCCGCTTCATCGTAATTCTGGGCCTGGCCCGCGCCCATGCCTGTATAGAGTCCGAGGTATGCCATGGCGTCAGAATTCTCGGGGTGCTCGGCGGTGACCTTTTCGAGGAGTGCGACCGCTCCAAGAGCATCCCCGCTGTTTGCCAGTTTTTCCGCTTCCTCGATCTTGTCGTCCACTTCACCGGCAACAGCGGACAACGAAGTGACGAATAAGAGGATGCAGATTGTGACGAAGATCGATGATCTTCTCATGCTTTTCTCCTTCCGGGAACAGTCAATGATTAATGTGATGGATTCTGCTCTTTAAAACATGCATTTGTCAACGATATAACGGTTTATCATGGAATCAGGTAGGTATACGTAACCGGAGCTGCGATGTTTCATGCAAATCCGGTTTTACGGCTCGAGGACAGTTATCATGCCCTCCTGGCTCACAAGTATCCAGTGAATGTTGAGTACTTTGCAGACCCATGGCTCTATGTTCTTGATCTGGTTGCGGAACTGCGGCATGTCGGGGAAGGCCAGTGCGTATTTTGTGTTACGGTGAGAGATGCCGCGTATAAGCTGCCCGATGCCGAGCCGGAAATCAAGGCCGATAGCCGCGGACGCTCCGTGCACTTCGACATGCCATCTGTCGCCTGTGTCGGGATGTTCGCATACGTAGTCGACGCAGGTTGTCTCGATACGGTGGAAACCACTATCCTTGAAGTGATTGTCTACGATCTCCTGGATGAAACACTCATCGGGATATGTACCCGTTCTTTCATACTGTGATGTGTCGGTATTCATTACCCCACCCCCGATAATATGGTCAGACTTCATGTAATGGCGCCGCTTTGATCTTCCCCTGGCGTGATGCGAGGGAATCGTATCAGAAATCAAGAACCCCGACAAGAAGAATAACTTCAATTAGATGTAAAGAAAAGTTTACACGATCATGCTCTGTAAGTTCAAAAAATTTCCGGGCTTTTTGAAGTATATTAACATCTCGCTTACGATTTGTTGTTGAATCAGACGATGTATAATTGTAAATTTAACTTGTGAGGAGGATTCCACCTGATATCCCGGTAAGGAAAATTGTGAAAGTAGGTGGCTGCATGTATTGTAAATCCACGCTGCGTTCGGCAATTCTTTCAGTTCTCGTCGCTATCTCCGCTTCAGTCTTTTTTTCCTGCGGCACTGATCCATTTGTACCGGAAGAAGATCATCCGATAACTGGCTCCTGGTACATGGAATGCACCTCATCAAATCTTAATAATGTCTGGAGTCCAGACAACGATGTGGCATTCGCCGTCGGTGACTGGGGAATGATCTTCAGGTATAAAGACGGCGAATGGAATCCCATGTCGAATGATGTGATCGCTGCGTTCAATAGTGTCTGGGGCAGTTCAGAAACAGATGTTTTTGTCGTTGGAGAAGACTGGTCGGGAGATGGGCCCTCACATCAGGGAATCTTCCATTTCGACGGCAATACCTGGACTGCGATGGAGTTGTGGGCCGGAAGCCGCTATTTCACTTCCATCTGGGGAAGATCAGGTTCAGATGTCTATGCCGTAGACCTGGCAGGGGGGCTGGCGGCGGAGGGGACAGTCCTTATGCACTATGATGGGGATGGATGGACCGAGATAGATACCGGTGAGAAGTGGAGACTCCACGATATCTGGACGGCGGATGGAGCCGACGTGTATGCCGCGGGAGAGACTCCTGTTTCTTATCCCGATACGTTTCCCAGGGGCATCATCGTAAGGTTCGACGGTGAGACATGGCACAGAGAAGAATTTATTCATGTGGAGAGATTCAGAGGGATCTGGGGATCAGCTCCTGATGATATCTACGCGGTGGGGGAGGTCAACTGCAGGGATGATGAGGACCCCAGAGTGAATCCACAGTGGCGGGGAACGATCCTCCATTTTGACGGTGACGGATGGAGTGTGCTGACCGAACTGCAATGCGTATATCCACCATTCACCGGAGTACATGGAACATCGGCCGATAATATATGTGTATCGGGAATGGGCGGTACGGTTCTCAAGTACGACGGTGATATGTGGCGCGTTGTCACGACAGGGACGGCGAATGATCTTAACTCGATCAGTTGCGGGTTTGATGGACAGTTTATCTCTGTCGGTCAGGACGGGATAATACTGGTCTCAGAATCAGGAACTCAGCAGGTGGAGGCAGAGGGATCGTTGTGCGGACTTAGCGATGTCTGGGGAACTTCCATGACCGATCTCTACGGAGTACACAAGGACAAGATCCTCAGTTTCGACGGGATCGAGTGGAGCAGGATGTCTACACCTGAACTGACTGGTGATGATTTCATATCGATATGGGGGAGTTCCGGCAGCGATATATTCGCTTCCTCCTATTGGAGTCGACGGGTCTACCATTATAACGGGATCGGATGGGGCATGATGGACTATCCCGGAACAACCAGAATAGCAGACTTCTGGGGGAGTTCAGAATCTGATGTCTATGGAGTGGGGCCTGGCTGGATCATGCATTTCGACGGTTCGGTATGGGAGGAAGAACTTGAAGTCGATTACTATGCCAACGGCATCTGGGGTAGTTCGGCAGATAATATATTTGCGGTCGGGGGATCTCAGAGTACAGGAAGTATCATCCTGCATTATGACGGAAGCGGATGGGAGGAGATGCTCTCTCCAGTAGATTACGCACTTTCCGATGTCTGGGGTATTTCCGGATCAGATGTTTATGCGGTCGGCGGAGACCAGAATAACGGGACAGTCATACACTATGACGGTTCCGGATGGACTGAAGTGTATTCCAGTTCCGGTCTTGCGACCGGGTATCTGAACAGTGTATGGGGAAGTTCCGGCACAGACATCTACGTTGCCGGTACCTACGGCATGCTGTTGCACTACGATGGTGCGGAGTGGCATGAAATATCAGTACCATTTGATATTCTGAAGTGTGTCTGGGGTGATTCTGAGAATGAGATCATAGTCGGAGGTACTAATTCGATTCTGAGGTACAGCGAACAGTAAAAGAAGCTATCCCAACAGGGAATCACCTGATTCGCCGTCGAAGAAATGAATGCGGTCGAGGTCGATGCCTAATCTTATCTTGTCGCCGTGAGAGCCCTTCACGTCGGGATCTTCCCT
>DAOVNN010000238.1 GCA_030630165.1 Candidatus Krumholzibacteriota bacterium | reverse complement strand
ATGTCCTGAGTGTTTTAGCAGGATCCTCGACGATGATCCGTTCGACCTTCATCTGTATCGGCAGATACGTATTGCTCATCCGAACGTCCTTCTCCTCAGGAGGCCAGAACCTCTCTGATCACTTCCCTTATATCAAGATTAACGGGGCACACGGAGATGCACCTGCCACAGCCAGTGCACAGGAACTCACCGTGATTATCCACGAAATAGCTGTATTTGTGCATGACGCGCTGCCTAACCCGTTCCTTTGAGAGAGACCTGGGATTGTGACCCGATGCCTCCTTCGTAAAGATAGGAAACATGCAGGCGTCCCATATCCTGACCCTCTTCCCCCTGCCCTTCCGGCTCTCATCCTGTATGTCGAAACAGTGGCAGGTCGAGCAGGTGAAGGAGCATGCGCCGCAATTGACGCATTTTGCGCTGACCGAATCCCATATCGGCTTATGAAACAGACCTTTCAGCTTATCGTTCAATTCCCCGAGATCCGTCTTTTTCCCCAATAGCGAGACTGCCTCTTCCGCAATGACGGCGGCTTTCTTTTTGTCCTTTTCGGAAGCTTTCCCTGAACCGGATAATCCCTTCAGAAACTCTTCACCCTTCCCACTCACCGCATCCATCAGAAAAGCATCGCCGATATCAACGACAAAGATGTCGGCCCCGGCACTGTCGTGCGGGCCGCTGTCGAACCAGTTGCAGAAACAGGTCGAAAGAGGCTCATTACAGGCGACCGAAAATATGAGCGAATCCCCGTACCGTCTCTCCCAATAGGGATCTTCGAACTTTATATTGTCTGGCCTCTCACCATCCCCTCCGAACACCTTGTCGAGCATTCGAAGACTTCTTGCATCACAGCCACGCATTCCCCATACAGCAATCGGTTTCTTTTCCCCATCAGCCACCCGGATACCATCTTCGTCATACTCGAAAAGCACCTCGGAATGGGGAAAGAATATCTCCTTTGGCGACATTTCCGTATTGAGACGCGAGGAGTCAATATCTTCCACGGAAGATATATTACCAAACATATGCTTCCCGTCTTTCATTACGGGGGCAAAGACGGCATATTCCGCAATGAGCTCCTCTATGAAGTTCTTGAAACCGTCTTTTTCGAGCCTGATCATAGCGTTACCCCATTATGAAATCTTGCTTCTCGCCTTCCCTGAAGTCGGACATGGCCGGTTTCGCGTCCGGGTCGACTCCTGTCTCCATACCAAATCTTTCGGCTACTTCTTTCGCGACTTTACGGTTGAGCAGCAGAAGCCTGATATCCATCGGACATGCCCTCTCGCAGGAACCACATTCTACGCATCGCCCGGCAACATGCAGGTTCCTGATCACGTGAAATATTATCGTATCGCTTAAATCCAGCGTCTTGCCGATCCATTGCGGATCGTTCTGGTCCACGAAACATTCATTGCAGTAGCAAGAAGGGCAGACATTGCGGCAGGCGTAACATCTGATACATTTTGAGTATTCCTGCTTTGTCCGCTCCCATCTCTCCTCGGCGGAGAGTTCTTCGAACTGTTCTACTGAAAGGTATTGATCTTTAGTTTTCTGTTCTCCGCGAGGTTCACCTATGAATATATCCGACATGCCCGCATCCGGATGTACACATGAGATACACGAATCGCTGAGCACCTCGGTCCTCGGGATATCGATATCGAATCCCCTTCCCTTGACGGAGATATTCTTCCCGTTGTCTGAAAATTCCAGAACCTCTCTGCCGCCAGTCTTGTCCTCTACCTTGCTCCTGTCGATGATCCCGTCACATGGGACACCGATTATGACGACGTCATCCCTCTTTATCTGGTTTTCCTTGAGGTTGAGGACAATCGACCTCGCATCGCAGCCCTTGACGACGACCCCGGACTTTTTCCCATCTCGCGCGATCTGTCGCCTGTCCTTTGTGAAATAGACAGTAAGATTAGAACCGCATGTCGCGTCGAATATGAGGTCATCCGCCTCTTCCTTAGTAGCAGCGAATAATGGTGTAGATGACATCGGAAGGGACCCGGAGGACCATCCTATGATCTGGTCGACCCCTCCTTCAGCGAGGAGTTTCCTTGCCGCGTCTCTTAATTCCTGCTGTATATTCATACCTGTTTGACCAGCCTTTTTGCCGGACCGAGTTTCTTCACGTCTTCTGTCACTTTTGTCACTACCTGAGCGAATCTTTCTCCTTCACCGGCCGAGACCCAGGAGAACTGGACCCTGTCCGGTTCTATCCCGATGAACTCAAGCAGAGGCTTCAACACTGCGAATCGCCTTCGTGCGACGAAATTACCAGACATGTAGTGGCAGTCTCCGGGATGGCATCCGGAAACCAGGATTCCATCGTATCCGCTCTGAAGGCTCTTCATAATAAACAGCGGATCGACCCTGCCGGAGCAGGGAACCTTGACGACCCTGATATTCGGCGGATACTGGATCCTTGAGACCCCAGCGAGGTCGGCACCCGCATAAGAACACCAGGTACACAGGATAGCGAGTATCTTCGGCTGCCAATCGTTCATCTATTCCGTCTCCTCCACTACAGCCATCTCGAGCGATTCAAATACAGAGAATAGCTGGCTGTTGCTGAAACCGCGAAGGTCGAGAGCACCGCACCTGCAGGAAGCGACGCATGCTCCGCAGCCTTTACATAGCGCTTCGTTCACGACAGCAATCTGCTTCTCCGGATCGACCTCTATAGCTGTATAAGCGCAGATCGCCTCACAGTATCCACAACCCGTGCATCTCTCTTCAAAGACCTGGCAGATAGTGCCATCGGCAAGAATCGATTTCTGGTTGAGGAAAGTCATCGCCCTGCTGGCTGCTGCCTTCGACTGCGCGATAGATTCGTCCATATCCTTCGGTCCATGAGCCAGTCCACAGACAAAGATTCCTTCCGTCGCGAAATCGACCGGCCTGAGCTTCACGTGTGCCTCTAGAAACATTCCGTCGGAATTCAGCGGAACCTTCAGCATCCTGGCAAGCTCGCTGTTTGTGGCCAGTGCGTCCACCGCAACCGAAAGCACGACCAGGTCGGCATCAACAGCGACTTCACCATCGAGGATCGGATCGAACATCGTCACCCTCAGCCGGCTTTCTGAATCTGCGGGATCGAGCATCTCGACGACCGGCTTTCTATCGACTGAATACCTCATAAAGACAGCGCCTTCATCGCGCAGTTTCGTATAATACTTCTCCCTGAATCCGTATGTCCTTATATCACGGTAAGCAATAAAAACATTAGTCGCTTTTTTGGTCTTTTTAAGCTCAAGCGCGTTCTTTACCGCCTTCGTGCAGCATATCCTGCTGCAGTACATCCGGCCTTCTTCTCTGGAACCGACACACTGTATTACTACAACGTCCCTCAGCCGGCCCGCCGGATAATGCCCTTCATGGATCATCCTCTCGAACTCGACCTGGGTCACTACCCTGCTTGATTTCCCGTAGAGATATTCCTCTGTCTTGTGCTCCTCGCCGCCCGTCGCGACGATAACCACACCGTGCTCGATCGTCTCCGTACTTTCCGTCTCCAGATCCCTCACAGTTGTAACGAAATTACCGACATATCCGAGGACCTGTTCCACGTTCGAATTCCTGAATAATCTTATCTTTTTATTCGATTCCGTACGGCTGACGAGGTCCGCAAGATATTCCTGAGGATCTGTATCGTCGAAATTGAAGAAGATATTCCTGAGATTTCCGCCAAGTTCCGTTTCCTTCTCTACCAGAAAGACCTCATGCCCTGCCTCTGCCAGAGAAACAGCAGCGTTCATTCCGGAAAGCCCCCCGCCTATCACAAGCGCTTTGGGATCGATATTGATCGGCAGCCTTTCCAATGGCTCAAGGCCTCGGGCCTTTGCCACCATCATCTCCACCAGGTCCTTCGACTTCGCTGTAGCCATCTCCGGCTCATTCATATGGGCCCACGAACACTGGTCCCGGATATTCGACATCTCTACGAGATAGGGATTCAACCCGACTTCGGCAGCAGTTTCCCTGAAGAGGGGCTCGTGAGTCCTCGGCGTGCAAGCGGCCACAATTACCCTGTTTAGATCATGTTCCTCGATACGTTTCTTTATTGTCTCAAGGCAGTCTGTCGAACAGGCGTAGATCACATCTTCCGAGTGTTCGACATTTTCCAGAGTATCGGCATAACCCGCTACATCTTTAACATCTACAACTCCAGCGATATTAATCCCGCAATGACATACGAAAACGCCTACCCTCGGCCTATCGCCACTTACATCCCTCTCGGGCACGGCATCGGGATCGACAGTTCGGTCCTGACGCTCGATCTTGAGGAATCTGGCTGCATTCGCCACGGCTCCGGATGCCGATATGACTGACTCAGGGATATCCTTTGGTTCGTTCATGGCGCCACAGACATAAATGCCCTCACGTGTCGTCTGAAGCGGAGCAAATGTATCGGACCTGCAAAAACCGAATTCATTGAGCTTGATCCCCAGAGCCTTCGACAGGTCCTCGCTCCCTTTTCGGGGCTGAAGACCTATAGCGAGGATGACCATGTCAAACTCTTCGTATGACACGTCTCCGTTCTCAAAGACAAACCTGAGACTGAGATCGCCGTCCGCTGTCTCATTTATATCAGCTACCTTCGAACGGACAAACCTTACGCCATACTGTTTTTCAGCCTTTTCGTAGTACTTGTCGAAATCCTTGCCGAAAGCTCTTATATCCATATAGAAAACAGACGCTTCGAGATCCTTTATATGTTCCTTGGCGATTATCGACTGCTTGATCGAGAACATGCAGCATGCTGACGAGCAGTAATTCTTGTCGATACTCTCATCACGTGATCCCACGCACTGGATAAAGGCGATCCTTTTGGGTTCCTT
>DAOVNN010000199.1 GCA_030630165.1 Candidatus Krumholzibacteriota bacterium | reverse complement strand
GCGGCGATGTTATGACAGCCGGGAACCGGGGTCAATTCAAAGATGATGTCTATAGTCGATACACGGCTGGTCGCGCGAATATTCGAACCACGAATCGCTTTGACAGCCCGGCACCGGTACGGTTAGTCTCACGAAATATGGAAAGAGAGGAAGATTTGAAGCTCACAGATATGGAATTCAGCGAACTCGAGGCCCTCGCCAGGATAGAACTCGACCCGGAGGAGCGCGACAGGCTGAGGCTCCAGCTCGATCGCGTACTCGGATTCGTGCGCAAGCTTGCGGAGGTCGAGACCGATGAAGCGGGTACAGATGTGGACGCTTCGTCGCCGGTACCTCCATCGGTGGACGAACCGCGGGCATGCCTCGACAGGGAAGATGTGCTCGGCCAGGCTCCCGATCGTGAGGACGGCTTCTTCCGTGTTCCCCTGGTCATCGACCGTGAGGGCGGGGGGGAATCATGAGTGGACTGGCTGGAAAGAGTATTGGTGAGCTCCTGCGCCTTTATCGCAAAGGGGAAGTCAAACCGGCCGCGGTTGTAAACGACTGCATCGATGCGATCGATATACGCGACCGGGTAGCTGGCGCATTCCTTGAGGTATTCCGTGACGATGCGATTGCGTGCGCCGAAGAACTGGGCAGAGAGGATCCCGGAAGCAGGCCGCTCTATGGAATCCCCGTGGCGGTAAAGGACAACATCTGCACTCGCGGCAGGCCGACTACATGTGGTTCGAGGATACTTGAGGGATACCGGCCCCCTTACGACGCCACGGTCGTCGAAAGACTTACTGCAGCCGGAGCGATAATTATCGGAAAGACCAATATGGACGAGTTCGGGATGGGCTCGTCGAATGAGTACTCCGCCTTCGGACGCGTGAGGAATCCCTGGAACGAGGAGTGCGCACCAGGGGGTTCGAGCGGAGGCTCCGCTGCGGCGGTTGCCGCGGGGATGGTGCCTGCCGCGCTGGGGACGGACACTGGAGGTTCGATACGCCAGCCTGCTTCTTTCTGCGGAGTGTCCGGTCTGAAGGGGACATACGGCAGGATATCGAGGTACGGGCTCGTGGCGTTCGCTAGCAGCTTCGACCAGATAGGACCCCTGGCAAGCGACACGGAGGGATGCGCTCTGCTCATGCAGGCGCTTGCCGGCCCCGACGGACGGGACGCGACGGCGATAGCTGATAACTGTCCGGAGCTTCTCTCCGGACTGGACGCGGGACTGGCCGGCCTGACAATCGCTGTCCCCGAAGAGCTGGGAGGATGGGAGCTCGATCCTGCGGTAGCCGCCGTTCTCGACGAGGCCTCCCGCGCTATCTCCGTCGCGGGATCCTCTCCGGAAAGAGTTGATCTGCCCGGCATGGAGACCTCTATAGCGAGCTACTATGTCATCGCCAATGCGGAGGCATCTTCGAATCTCGCCAGGTTCGACGGCGTCAGGTACGGGCTGAGAGTGGATTCGGATTCACTCAAAGGACTCTATACCGCGACGAGGACGGCCGGATTCGGCGAGGAGGTAAAGCGCAGGATCCTGCTGGGCACCTATGTCCTTTCGGCCGGATACTACGACGAGTACTACGGCAAGGCTCTCGCGGTAAGGAAGATGATAACGGAGGCTTACCGCGATATATTCTCACGGATCGACCTCCTGATGCTGCCGACGACGCCTGGGCCTGCCTTTCGGCTCGGCGAGAGGCTCGACGATCCAGTCTCGATGTACCTTTCAGATATATTCACAACGCCGGCAAATTTAGCGGGTCTTCCCGCCATGTCCATACCTGCGGGGCTGTCGGCAGACGGCCTTCCCGTTGGTATCCAGCTCGTCGCGGGAGCCGGCAGGGAGGACCTTCTTCTGCGGGGTGCGAGAGGACTTGAGAAACTCTTCCGTTTCAGGGAGAGATTCGTTCCGGGCGGAGGTGAGGCCTGATGTCCTCCGGCATTGAATATGTTCCCGTGATCGGGCTCGAGGTGCATGCCCAGCTTCTCACCCGTACGAAGATGTTCTGTCGCTGCCCTGCTGAGTTCGGCGCCGAGCCGAATACGATGGTCTGTCCGGTATGCCTCGGTCTTCCCGGGGCCCTTCCCGCGGTCAATCGCGAGGCCGTCTCTATGGCCGTCAGGCTCGGGCTGGCGCTTGGCTGTACGATCGAGAATGAGAGTGTCTTCGCGAGAAAGAACTACTTCTACCCCGACGCACCGAGAAACTACCAGATATCGATGTATGACCGGCCGCTGTGTTGCGGAGGCAGCCTCGTATTCGAGGACGGAGAGGAAGAGGTCAGTATCGGACTGGAGAGGATCCACCTTGAGGACGATGCCGGAAAACTCCTGCACGACCGGGGAGGGCACAGCCTGATAGATTTCAACAGATGCGGTGTGCCGCTCGTGGAGATCGTGACGCTGCCTGTGATACGCAGCCCCCGTCATGCTTCGCTGTATCTCCAGCGGATCAGGCAGCTGCTCCGTTATCTCGGCATATGCGACGGCAATCTCGAGGAAGGGTCGCTGCGTGTCGATGTAAACATCTCCTTGAGGGAGCGCGGTGACGAGACTCTCGGGACGAGGACCGAGATAAAGAACCTCAACTCGTTCAAGGCGGTCGAGGCCGGGCTGGAGACAGAGATCGAAAGACAGCGGGGAGAGCTCGAGGCCGGTGGGAAGATCCTCCAGGTGACGAATCTGTGGGACGCGAAAGAGAAGAGACTTGTGATGATGCGCCGCAAGGAGCACACCAATGACTACAGGTACTTTCCCGAGCCCGATCTTCCGGTGCTCACTGTCGGCGATGACTGGATCGAGGATGAGAGGGCAAAAATACCGGAACTGCCGCTCGAACGGGAGCGAAGGTTCCAGCGGGAATACGGGCTTTCCGCCTATGACGCGGGGGTCCTGACCACAGAGAGCAATATCGCGGACTATTTTGAGGAGACAGTAAGGTTGACAGGGGAACCGAAGATGAGCGCCAACTGGGTGATGAGGGACGTATTGCGGGAGCTGAAAACCAGTGGCGGAGATATCGGGGTGTTCCCGGCAGGTCCTGATGCCCTCGCCGGACTCATCGATCTTATCAAAGAAGGAGTTGTCTCTACCTCGGCAGGCGCGGAGGTCTTTACAGCGATACTCGAGTCGGGTGAAAGCGCAGTCGATGCTGTCAGGCGCCTGGGGCTCGAACAGATCTCCGGAGAAGATGTGCTTGAGGCGATCATCGACCGAATAGTCGAATCGAATCCAGATGCGCTGGAAAGATATCGCGGCGGAAAGAAGCAGCTGATGAAGTTCTTTGTCGGGCAGGTGATGAAGGAGAGCGGCGGGAAGGCAGACCCTGTGATAGCTGGGGAAATCTTACGCAAAAAGCTCGACGGGTGATCAGCGAAGTGTCTTGAGAGCCGCCACCATCCCGGCGGTGAAAACAACAAGTCCAAATCCGATCATCGCCGTAGCGAGGACCCAGGGATCCCCGGCAAGGGTCGCTTCGACCTGGCTGAACATGCCGGCAATGATCCCGCTCGTAGCTTCCGTCCAGTACTCCATTGAACTGGAGGCGGAATCGATGAACGATTCCTGTCCTGACATCAGGGCGGATACATAGTCGAAGCGGCTGAGGAGAAGGATAAGGGCTGCGGTGGCCACGGCGAATGTCCACACGAGCGACATGCGGTGGAAGATCTCCGCAATGCTGCTGCGTTTTTCCAGTCCGAGACGATCGGTGACCCTTGATGCCACGGCGCGTGGATCGGGAAGGGTACGGGGCATCGTCGAAAGGGAACTCTCCAGCGCCCTGTATGTCTCGAGCGACTGCTCGCATGCTTCGCATCCTGCCAGATGTGCGGTCACTTCGGCAGTATCCTCGGGGGACAGTTCACCATCGATGTAGAGGGGCAGGAGCTCTTCTATCATATTACATTCCGTTGACCGCTTCATTTTCCCTCCTTCCGGCCTTGTCTCGTTCGTCCATCATTCTCTTCATCTTTATCCTGGCCCTGTGGATCAGCGTCTTTACCGTTCCTTCCGGCATGTCGAGCATTTCCGCTATCTCGTGGTACTTCTTTCCCGCGAGGTAGCGCAGCTCGATGACCTGCCTGTAATCGCCTTCGAGTCTCGAGAGAAGGTATTCGATATCCTCGGCGGCGGAGCGTCTCGCGAACTCGGCCTCGGGCCCGAGCCTGTTTGAGGCGATCTCTGCCGTCTTATCGAGCGGGATGACGTCGTCGCGTTCCTTCGCCCTGATGTTGATCGTATTGTTGCGGGCGACTGACCATATCCATGTCGAAAGCGAGGACCGTCCGGTAAAAGAGGGGAGGCCGCGGTAGATCCTGATGAAGGCCTCCTGAACGGCGTCGTCGATATCGCCGCGGCTTCCGAGTACCGAACGCACCGCAGCGTAGACGACTCCAGTGTGTTTCTCGACGATCTTTCCGAACGCCTTCCTGTCACCGGATTTCGCTTTCTCGAGCAGGTCATGGTCAGTTTCACCTCTCAATCCATGCTCCTCCATGACAGTAGGACAGGGGAAGAGTCCGTTTCGTTTCAAAAATACGGGCAGAAAATCAAAAATTACAGGAAAAAGGAAGAATCCTCATTTTTTCATCGAAAATTTGAAACGAAATGGCGGATGTCATGTCATACCTGACGAGAACGAAAGATAACGAGGCAACTGGAAATGGTTGAACCTGAATCAGGAGGAGACAGATGTTCGATATCAGACCTGAAGTAGTAGCGATCAGCATCCCGATCATTTTCGTACTCGGCGCGATCGCCGTCACGATCACCGCCATGATACTCGACTCAAGCCGCAAGGAGCGCGAGCACAAGGAGAAGCTGCTTGCGATGGAGAAGGGTATCGAGCTGCCTGAAAAGCCGGTCAAGTCGAGCCCCCCGAGGTATCTGGCCATGAGGGCCTGGGGATTCGTCTTCAGTCTGCTGGGCATCACGCTTGTCATAGGGATCACAGCGGAAGCGGGAATACAGCACGGTGTATGGGGCCTAACGCAGCTGAGCATCGGGATCGCGCTCCTCGTTGCCGCCTACCTGGAGAAAAAGGAACTTTCCTGAGAGCGTTCCGGATACGCTTGCCACAAGGGGGCCGGAGATTGACACTCCGGTCCCTTTTCTATATGCTCGCTGCAGGAGGGTTCCCCATGCTCAGAAAAGCACTTCTCGCCGCGCTGACCGCAACGACATTACTGTCGGGATGCTTCGTCAGGAGTCTCGATGAACAGGTCATTACCGATCAGGAGATCGGGCCGGTGTCCGTTCCCTGCTGCGTTCTCGACAGCCATGAGGGCAGGGTCATCCATGTAGAATTCGAACCTCGCGGCAACCGCCTCGTATCCCTCAGCGTTGACGCTATCGACAGGTCGACGATCATATTCTGGAACGCCGGGTCGGGCGCCATGATCGATTCGTTCACCAATGTGTACAACGCCGACAGGGATGTGGAGTTCAGCAGGCACGGAAAGACGATCGGCATAGGGAGCAGGACACTCTTTCTGCTGGACTCGGAGAATTACAGACTGGTCAGGAAATTCGAGGCAGAGGCCTACGAATTTCAAAAGGTCATCGACCTC
>DAOVNN010000266.1 GCA_030630165.1 Candidatus Krumholzibacteriota bacterium | reverse complement strand
GGGAGAACATGCCCGATCCGGATAATCCGAATATTGACGCCGATGGCAACACCTTCTTCATATTTGTAGAGGAAGACGGTGTCTATGACATCATCTACGAGGTAACCGATTCAGGCGAGCGGAAGATCGACGAGGTATATACCCCGTACGGGTCGCTCAGCGCAGTCGCTTTATACGATTACGCGCTCTTTACGGCCTCGACAGGAATGAAGGGCGAGATAGACGGGAATCTGCGGGGAGATATTCTAATAGGATTCGAATACGAGACAATGGCCTATAATCCGATAAAGGCGTACCTCGTAAGAGCCAAGGGTGAATGGGTAACGGAGAGGTTCAATCTCGGAGTCTTCCACAGGTCGGGCAGAGTAGGGTTCGATGATCCTCTGTCGCTCTTTACCGATGTCGGGCCGTATGCCTATCCGCTCGATCTCTTCTGCAGGGGCGCCGAGATATCGGCGGGTTGGAAAAACTCGGTCGAAGGACGCGTCTTCTTCGCCAACCGCATAGACGGTTACCGCTCCGCACTGGATTGGTACCATGTCGGAATGTCGAGATTCCCCGTTCCAACGGTGAACCCATGGGATAAGGACATGATCGGGGTATCACTTAAAGGCATATTCGGGCCGGTCCATCTCGAGTATTTGTACAGGCACGACCGAGGCCCGCACGATGAGACTCGCTGGATCGATGGATATGTGATCCAGGGCAACCACGGTATCCGGGATTCTCACGGCCTTCTGCTCGAGTTGAGAAAGAAAGACTACCCGGTCTTCAGGGCTCAGTATCTCTCGGGGCGGACCATGCTCGAGACAGGATCCGCATATTCTTTTCCAGATCGGGAACCTTACGCGACTCCATCTGACTTCGATCTCGAACTGGACGAGGGATACAGGGCACTGGCCGATATCTCATATTCACGCGGAGCATTTTCGGGACTGCTAGGCTGGCACAGGACGACGATCGATCGCAATCCCTCTCTGCTGGGACCCGACGAGTGGGACAGCGCGGTGATGGATATCTTCGAGGCCAGGACCGGGTACGAGACCGGATCATTGAAGGTCGGCCTTGGGATAGAACTCGAAGACTTCAGCGGAGCAGGAGGGATCGGACGGACATTCTGGATCCAGGGTTACAATTTCTGGCTCGACGGTGACCGGCTCAGGACCGAGAGGCTTCAGTTCCTCGACTCGGAGCGCGTCTGGAATGCGGAACTTCTGTTTGAGGAAAAAGGCGTGGAACAGATACCCGGACCGTTTCGGCTCGAGGGATATTTTGCCGCGTCAGCCAGGTGGGACAGCAACACTGAAAGAAGTAATCTCGAGATAACCGGGGGGAAGGGTGTCCGGGCGGGATCGTATCTCTCGTTTCACACCGATCTGAGGTATGTCTCTTATAATGACGACAGGTGGACAGGGGAGAGCGATTTCCTCGATGTCTGGCTCGGTATGCGGGCCTCGCTCGGCGGTACGGGCTGGGTGGCCTGGGGATGGGGAGTAGCGCCGCACAGGTTCGACAGGTGGTATTACGACTTTACCGGCGACGGCAGGGAAGAGTATCTGCTCGACGGGTGGTTGTTCAATCATGTTGATCCTTACTATGAAAGCTGGCTGATAGACGAGCTCGGCCAGGCTGAGAAGTTCCTTTCAGAAAACTGGAGATTCAGCTTTGAGGGTGGTTTTTCCTTCTGATAGAATCGATTTTTCGGAGGATTGATGAAGATAACTGTTATATTGAGAATAGTTGCTGCTGCTTCCGTGCTGCTCATGGTGGCCGGCTCATGCAGCTATATCGATAAATCGGTCGAATCTCCGCTGCTGAAGGAGGGAACGGTCGAATTCAGGTATCCGTCTTCTTCCGCCAGGACGGTCCAGGTCGCCGGCGACTGGAACAACTGGGGAGCGGGTGACGCCGAGCAGGGTGAAGTGCTCGTAGGCCTGATGGAAAAGGGCAAGCGCGACATCTGGAGCCTGACACGGGAACTGCCGCCGGGAAGGTATCGTTACTATTTTTTGTTGAACGAGACTCAGAGGATTCTTGACCCCGCCAATCCGAGAGTCGCGGACGATCCATGGGGAGGGAAGGCAAATCTGCTGATTGTGCCGTAATCATGAGAAAATTCAGAATGATCGTGATCCTCGTTCTTGCCGCCGCAGCGTTATATTCCGCCGGGTGCGGGGTGGTCGGAGGCCCGGCCAGAAGTGTGGAGCCGACCGCCGGTCCCCAGATCACGCCTGAAGGCGTGAGATTTTCCCTCTATTCCACCAAGATCAAGAAGGTCAATATCGCGGGAACCTTCAACAACTGGTCGATGACGGCCGATCCTCTATATGACCGGGACGGGTCGGGGATGTGGTCGATCGTCCTGCCCCTTCCTCCTGGAAAGTACGAGTACAAGTTCATCATCGAGGGTGAAGAATGGATACCCGACCCGGCAAATTCGACGACGACCGACGATGGATTCGGTGGATACAATTCGGTCATATCGGTGGAATGACAGCCGGCCTGATTCTGCCCGAATTCTTAACATCCTGTAAATCGGAGGCTTACAGAGTGACATAGTGTTGCAATTTGCCCCATTTTGTGCTAATTTCTATGGAACCGTCTGCTGTATTCTGCGGCGTGGAGCCCCGGCATGGAAAAGAGGCTTCCGCGCCTACGGCGGATAATCGGCCCCGAAAAGGTCGATATATGGGCCGCTTTTAGTTCAACATATTGCGGAAACAGCAGTTAGCGAGCCCCAAACATACCCCTGAGCCTGAAAAGGGCACTGGGTAGGTATGTCCTCATACGGATTGATCAGCTTCAGCAGGGCCGGTTCACCCGGTTCCGAATGTGGCATATACCTTGCCCCTGTACAGGTGAATCATGTCTGGATCGATTCATAACGCTTCCGCTGGAAGACCGGCTAGAAAGCCGGAGAAACGGGTCCTGAAGGGGCTTCTGCTCGCAGTATGCCTCCTTGCGGGATTTCTCTTCTCCACGGCGGCGCATGCCCAGGCCGGCAGCGGAACAGCTGTCATATCCCCGATAACTGATGTCACAGCCGGCTCCTCGGGGACCTGGACTGTCACATATACCGCCACCACAGATTTCTCGACCGGGGTCGTAAGGCTGATAATACCATCAGGTTGGACCATTCCGCAGATAGGACCGAGTTCATCGGCCGGCTACGTTACAGCAACGAGTGACGGTACTCTCAACGGCACCACTCCGATCGAAATCACCGAAAGAAACATCACGATAAATGTCGATACCCTCTCTGTCGGTGAGACAATCGACATCGTCTATGGAGACGTGTCTGGTTCGTCTTCCGGCGCGGCGGATGTACAGACTGACGCCGAGCCGAACGTCGCATTCATTGTTCAGTCCGATCCTCTCGCCACTTCGCCCGTGGCTATCGCTTCATCACCTCTGGTGAATGTGGTTGCAGGGGAACCGGTGAGACTGACAGTCTCGCCGGTGGATACGACCATCACTGCCGGTGAGTATGGCCGGTATATCCTCCGGTTATTCGATGAGAACGACAATTCCGCCACTCCCTCGGCTGCCCAGACGATTACGTTGATCGCAGGCGGAGGCAGTTTCTACGACAAGGATGATCACGGTACGATCGTGACGCAGCTCGTGATCCCGTCAGGATCGAGTGCGGCTGAGGTCGACTTCAGGCATGATGTCAGTAACACATTATCCGGGTATTTCCTGGTATTTCTCGATAGTGACGGGGTGTCGCCCCTTCTCGAGTCGGATAACACGATTGTATATGTCGATCACGCGGCGACTGACATAACGGCTTCTTCCATAGAGATAGACAAGGCATCAGCTACTGCTGACGATACAGATGAGATAGCCGTCACGGTCACGGTAAGGGACCAGTTCGGGAATACAGTAGATGGAGTGGCAGTCGTCCTTTCGATGACCGGCACGGGCAACACGTTCGTGCAGCCTGTAGGAGTGACCGCAGCTGACGGTGTCGCGACCGGATCGGTAAGATCGACGGTTGCCGAAGGTAAAGATATTCGCGCCACCGCCGACGCAGCATTGCTGGACGATATTATAGGAATAACTTTCACTGCCGGCCCTGTGGACCTTGCGGTCTCGACGATAGGGGTAGTGCCCGCTACGGTGATCGCCAATGGTACGGATGTCACAACGGTCACTGTGACAGCGCTCGATCAGTACAGCAACGCGGTCCCGGGAGCTGCTGTGGTGCTGGCAGTGACGGGCAGCGGCAACACGATAACGCAGCCCT
>DAOVNN010000253.1 GCA_030630165.1 Candidatus Krumholzibacteriota bacterium | reverse complement strand
TCTATAACACATGCCGCAAGAAAGGGATTCAAGGATCCCATGTTGATTTCCTGATATGCGCTGTTGCGATACGGCATTCAGCAGCTGTATTTACAACGGACAAAGACTTCACAAACTACTCAAAGCACCTTGATCTGGAACTTCACAAACCGAGGAAGGGCTGATATGAGTGTCAAGATGGGGCAATTCCATCAAGTCAGATCTTCTTCAGGCACCGCCGCGCCGTTTTTTTCATGTTACTCGTAGTGCAGCGCGTCTATCGGGTTGAGCTTCGACGCGCGCATCGCCTGCCAGTCCCCATAAAGATGATAAAGTCTATTGGTTGAAAAGCCTGGCATACAGGTGTATAATGTCTGCTATTGGCTCCGTCTATTCTACATTTAATACATTCAAGGGAGGGTGCTATCATGAAGAGACTTGCCGGTCTTGTTTTTATCATGATGGCTGCAGCGTTTATCCTCATCGGCTGCAGCAACATCGATGATCCCGCCGGAACTGACGATTCGGGATACAGTCCCATGTCGGCGATTGCGAATGGACTCGATATCCCCGCGAACAGCGTGTCTGTGGACCTCATTGCCGGGAGGACCGAGGATGTCGGCGATGTGACCTGCTGGATTCAGGGAGGCGATTTCTTCGCCCTCTATTCGATGAATATGGGCTGGAAGCTTGCCGAGACGCATCTGGCCGTGGCCGGATCGATATTAGATATCGAACTCACTAAAAATGGAAATCCGAAGGTCGGGCACTTCCCGTGGAAGACGGAGCACGAACCGACGGTCGACGAGTACCTGTACTCGATCGCCCTCGATGAACTTGGATTCGATCATAACGGAGAAATGGTTATCGCCGCGCACGCGGCTGTTCTACTTTATTCCGATGAAGGGGCCATCGAGCGTGAAGAGGGCGCCTGGGCCTATGGGGATCGATTCATCGGCGCGGCGACACAGTATGCCGACATGATCGAGAAGCCCGAATATTCGAAGGATGACGGAGGTTCGGGTATTCTCGAGAAAGGGACAGCAGACAGCGGCAACTGGTCGATGTATTTCACCGTCACAGGATGGCAGATCACGGTCAGGGAGCTGCTGATAAACGAGATCTTTTACGCCGGGTCGGACTATTCCAGATACTATTTCTACGACCAGTTCATCGAGCTGTACAACACATCCGAGAACACCCTGTATCTGGACGGGTGCATAATCACGAGGAACTTTCCTTTCGATTTGTCCGATATCGAGGATATAGATTATGTCCGTGCGACATATGCGTTCCAGTTCCCCGGGACGCCTGTTACGGGGCGCGAGTATCCTATAGAACCCGGGCAGCACATAGTCGTGGCTACTGACGCAATCGATCATTCTCTATATGCGAGCAATGGTGTCGATCTCTCCGGCGCAGACTGGGAATTCTTTAATACTCTCGGGGGCGACTGGGACAACCCGGATGTTCCTAATGTCGTGAATATCCATCCGAGCATCACTCTTGATTATATGATAAATCTTGCGTGGAACGCGGTCGTGCTGTCGACAGGTGAGGATTACTGGTACGAGACGTATACGAGCACTGCAGGATACGAGAAGATTCGTATCGCCATCCCGCTCCACACGATACTCGACGGTGTAGAGTATTCTAATACCGTGAAAGATTCGAAGCAACTGACGGTCCGGGTTGATGAAGGCACTGCCGGCATCGGAAACACAAAATACAGCGCGCAGTCCGTCGAAAGAATAACGCCGGGACTCGATACGAACAATTCGACGTATGATTTCCGGCTGGTCGGACCTCCGTCGCCCGGATATCAGAGCCCGTGATGATGTGACAGGGTAAACGTCTGAGAATTATTCGTAGTGCAGTGCGTCGATCGGGTTGAGCTTCGATGCGCGCATTGCCGGCCAGAACCCGAAGGCAACCCCGATGAGCCCTGTCCCGCCTGAAAATACCCTCACCGATGATTCTCATGTCAGATTGAAACCAGTGTTGACATAAACGAATATATTGGCTATTATATCAACGTTGATATTATTGGTATAGTATCGGGATATGTCAACGTTTCATCCGCGGATTTATGGGAGAGTCACGATGATTGCCGAACGTCTCAGACAAGCGAGGTTAGTAGCGGGAATGACCCAGGCCAAGGCAGTTGAAAAGCTGTCAAGTTATGGAATTTCGCTTACAAAAGCAGGGCTTTCGAAATACGAGCGGGGAGGCAGTATTCCTCCGCCAGCTCTTATGCTCAAGATGGCAAAGGTATACGAGGTCAAGTCGCGATATTTTTTATATGATCCCTCGGTTTCAGTAACATGGTTTGCCTTCAGGAAGCACGCTGCGCTCGCACAACGAAAGCAGGAAAGAGTGAAGGCTCTCGTATCCGATACGATTGCGGGCCAACTCTGGCTCATGGGGAAACTGTATTCCAATTGTGATCCCGGGTTCCCCGGACCGATAAAGGTAAATAATGAAGAAGATGCCGAGAGAGCTTCATGCTTGCTTCGCAAGAAATGGGAATTGGGGGATGCACCCATCGGAAGTGTTACCCAGACCATAGAGAGCCGATGTGGAATAGTATGTGAATATGATGGTGACAACGATGAGTTTGATGGCCTTTCCGGCCTTGCAAACGGCCGATTCCCCGTAATGGTAACAGCATCAGGCATGCCGGATGACCGCAAGCGTTTCAATCTTGCGCACGAAATCGGACATCTTGTAATGGACTGTGAATCGCTGAAAGATAAAGAGCAGGAATTACTGGCACATCGTTTTGCAGGCGCTTTCCTTGTTCCTGCAAAGGTTGTCCGGGCGGAGTTGGGAAGAAAGCGTAAACACATATCATTTGATGAGCTGGCCGAACTTAAGAAAAAACATGGATTGAGCATGCAAGCCTGGCTGCGTCGAGCCTTTGACCTTTCAATTATCAGCCACAATCTATTCCAGACCCTATGCATTGAATTCAGCAAGAAGGGTTGGCGAAAGCGAGAACCTGTCGAATACTTCGGAAATGAAAAACCAGCTATGTTGAAGCAGATGACCCTTCGCGCCCTGGCGGAACACATCATCACTCCTGAGAAGGCTGAATCTCTCTGTCCTCTCGAATTTAAAGAGCAGACTGGTGTGAGGGAGAAAACAGAAGGCTTCCGGGTTACTGCAGAAGAAATCCTGAACCTGCCACAAGCTGAGAGAAAGAAAATCCTCAAGTATGCTGCTGAGATCCTGAAAGATGATTACGAACAGGACAGCGAACTGAATGCATTTGAAGCCTTCCAGGATGAGGAACAGTGATCATAGAGCCCCAATCATATTCACCGCAGCGTGGTGAAGTGTGGCTTGTACGGTTCGATCCATCTGTCAATCCTGAGATAAAGAAAAATCGAAGAGCTGTCGTCCTCAGTGTTGAAGAGATCGGTATTCTTAATTTGAGAGTTGTTGTGCCTCTCACAGGATGGAGGAGCCATTATAAATTCTCTCCGTGGATGATCCATATTATTCCGAGCAGTTCGAATGGTGTTACAAAGCCCGTTGCTGCTGATGCGTTTCAGGTCAAGAGCCTGTCAGTGAAGCGGTTCAAAAAGAGAATGGGTGCGTTGGAACCTGTCCTTGTTCAGGAGATTGCTGCAGCAATCGCATTGACGGTAGGGTACGATGCCTGAAGGTGTCCAGTTTATGGCAGAATTGCAGGATGTCTCGGTACTTGCTTGAGCATCACCGATAATAGTTCCTCGTAGTGCAGCGCGTCGATCGGGTTGAGCTTCGAAGCGCGCATCGCAGGCCAGAACCCGAAGGTCAGGCCTACGCCTGTGCAGAACGCCAGCCCCACGATCGCCCATTCCATCGGTACGTGCGCGGCGAAGTCGGTCACGAGGCTGAGTATATTCCCGATCCCGAACCCCACGGCCACCCCGATCAGTCCCCCGATATTGCAGAGGATGATCGCCTCCATGAGGAACTGGAGCATGATGACCCGCCGCTGGGCGCCGAGCGCCTTGCGGATGCCGATCTCCTTGGTGCGTTCTGTGACCGAGACGAGCATTATGTTCATGATACCGATGCCGGCTACGATCAGGGCGATGATGCCGATCGCGAACCCGCCGGTCTTGACCCCGGCCGTCATCTCGTTGAAGGTCTTGATGTTGCTGTCGTTGGTGAAGATCGTGAAGTCGTCCTCTTCGTGAGGCTTCAGCCCCCGCTCCATCCTCATCACGGCCCTTGTCTCGTCGATCGCTTTCTGAAGCAGCTCGGGTGTCTTTGCCTGCACGGTGATGTTCACCGAGCGCTCCTGGCCGTCCGCCCTTCGCGTCCCGTAGATCTTTTTGAATGTCGTTATCGGGATGATGAGGTACTGGTTGAAGCGCCCGCCCATCGCCGAGCTCTTGTCCTCCAGCACGCCGATGACCTGGAACTTGCGGCCGTCTATCTTGATCGTTTTCTGCAGGGGATCGGTCCATGGGAAGAGCTCCTCTGCGACTCCGTGCCCGAGGAGCACGACCCTGCG
>DAOVNN010000290.1 GCA_030630165.1 Candidatus Krumholzibacteriota bacterium | reverse complement strand
TTCTACGACATTGTCGGCTACTTCGGCGATGTTCTCTCGTACGCCCGTCTCCTCGCCCTCGGTCTGGCGACGAGCGCTATCGCCCTGGCGGTGAACGATATCGCGGCGATGGTCAAGGGAATGCCCTACTACACAGGCTACATCGTGATGGTGTTTATCCTCATCGGCGGTCACGCGTTCAACCTTGCGGTAAACACTCTCGGTTCCTTCGTCCACTCGGCGAGGCTTCAGTACCTCGAGTTCTTCGGGAAGTTCTTCCAGGGCGGTGGAACGGAGTTCAAGCCTTTCAGAAGCGAAAGAAAGTATTCTGTACTCAAGGATTCCGACTGAGGATCCAAGGAAGGAGAGATAATGCTCGGATTCATGCTGGTCATTCTGGGATCCGCCGTCGCGGCGGCCCTTGCCGGAGCGGGCTCGGCGGTGGGAACCGGAATCGCCGGTCAGGCCGCGGCGGGAGTGGTAAGCGAGGACCCGGAGAAGTTCGGAAGCCTTCTCGTTCTCCAGGCGCTCCCCGGAACGCAGGGGATCTACGGGCTCGTGGGCCTGTTCATGATCATCAACAAACTGCCCGCGATGGGTGACCTCGGCAACATCACGGTCGCCTCCGGTCTCGCGATACTTGGAGCGGCGCTGCCGGTGGCCCTGACGGGTCTCGTGTCGGGCATCTACCAGGGAAAGGTATGTGCGGCCGGCTGTAACCTCGTTGCCAAGCGTCCCGGCGAAGTCGGCAAGGGCATGGTCTTCGCCGTTATCGTCGAGACATACGCGGTGCTCGGGCTTCTCGGTACGATCCTGCTGCTCCAGCGGATCGATCTCGGGTAAGACAACGGTACCAACACGAACGGAAGAAATGTCATGTCGATCGAGAATATACTGAGCAAGATAGACGAGGACTCCCGCGCCGCCGTCGAAGCGGTGCTCGAACGAGCCAGGGAGGAAGCGGAGGCTCTTTCAGCGCGTTACGCGCGCAAGGCGGAGGAACTCGGGGCCGGACTGAGCTCGAGAGCCGGGAAGAAAGCCGCCGAAGAGAAGCGCAGGCTGCTCGTCAGCGAGCAGCTCGAGCTGCGCAAAGCCGAACTGGTAATGAAGCGAGAGGTCCTTTCGAAACTGTACGAAGATGCGAGGAAGAATATCGCCGCACTGGCGGGCGAGGATTATCTTGCGCTCATCCGAGCCCTCGTTATCTCGAGGGCGATATCCGGAGCCGAGGAGATAGTGCCCGGTGCGGGGCAGACCGCTCTGCTCTCGTCGGATTTCCTCACGAAGCTCAACGGCGAGTATCCCGGCGGCGGTAAGTTCACGATCTCTGCCGAGGAGGGAGCATTCGAGTGGGGAGTAGTGCTGAGGGAGGGCAGGCGCACAGTCGATCTGTCGCTCGGCACGGTGTTCGACCAGGTCATGGACAGGATCGAACCGGAAGTCTCGGCGATCCTGTTTCAGAAGTAACGCCAGTACAACAGGAAGAAGGGGCCGTTGGCCGTCGACTATACATATGCTGTCGCGAGACTGAGGGCCATCGAAGCGGCCATGCCCGACAGGGCGTGGTTCATGCGCATGGTCCGTTCTCCCGCCCGCCAGCTGCTTGCCGGAGTGAGGGAACATTACGCGGGGTTCGAAGGTGTCGACGCGCTTCATGAATTCGAGGCGGGGATAGAGGCCGATATGGCCTCGCTGTTCGACCTCTTTTCGTCCGTCCTCGGTAACGGGGCGGTGACGGAGTTTCTGCGTGCCGGCGCGGATTTTGACAATTATATACTGGCCGTGAAGGGGGAGATGCTCGGCGCGGAGCCGGTTCTCGTTCCGTACGGCCTGACCAGGACGGAAGATGTCGCGGCGGCCGCCGGCAGCGGCGACCCGACGCTCCTGCCCGTTTACCTGAAGGAACTTCACGACGCCCTTGCCGTCTCCCGCGACAAGGAGCTTCCCGCCGCGCTCGACCGTGAGGGAGAGCGTGCGAAATGGGGATTCCTGCTCGCCGCGGCGCCCTCGGAGGATGCGCGGCAGTGGGTCCGGCTCAGGATAGACAAGGCCAATATCAAGAGTTTCGCGAGGCTGCGGATGACCGGCCTGCGAAAGGGAGACACGGCAGATGTCTGGATTGCAGGAGGAACGATAGAGGCGTCGAGATTCGCGTCCCTTTACTCAGAGCCGTTCGAGGATTTTCTCTCCTTCCTCGGATCGACGGAGTGGTGGGGACTACCGGCCAGGGGATTCGATCGCGGCATGGAGGCCTGGAAGATCGAAACGGCGCTCGACGCCGCGATGTTCGACCTGACGGGCGGCAGCCGTTCGCGTTTCTTCGACGTGATGCCGCTGCTCTATCACATCGAACTGAGAGAAAGAAACGCACGCATACTGAGAACGATATTCACGGGCAGGATAAACAACCTGCCGGAAGACGACATGACGGAGAGCGTCGAGGCGCTTCTGTCCTGACGCTGGCCCGAAGGGAGCGGCGATGTCCGTTAACATCGCGGTAATAGGTAACGAGGATTCGATAGAGTACTTCCGGGCGCTCGGATGTGTTACGTACGAGACCCATGGCGGTGAGCTTACCGAGGAGCAGTTCCTCGAGATGGTCGAGAGGAAGTTCAAGGTGATCTTCGTCACCGAGGAAGTCTTCCATAAGTACAAGAAGCTGATCAGGAAGAGATCGCAGAGGGTCTTTCCCGTGATCAGCATCATCCCCGCGATCCACGGAGCGGTATGGAAAGACGGAGAGCCGCAGTCAGAGGGGGTCGCTTTCGAGGAAATACGACACGCGGTGATAAAGGCCGTAGGACAGGATCTGTCCGGACCGGATTAAACAAGAAGAAAGGCACGAGATGGCCGATGGAAAGATAGTGAAGATCTCGGGTCCCCTCATCGTCGCAGAGGGGATGGGAGGAGCGAAGATGTTCGAGGTCGCCCGCGTAAGCGACCGAGAGCTGATCGGTGAGATCATCGAGCTGCATGGCGACCAGGCGTATATCCAGGTCTACGAGGACACCTCCGGGCTGGGACCGGGGGAGAAGGTCGTTTCGACCGGCCAGTCGCTGAGTATCGATCTCGGCCCCGGGCTTCTCGAGTCGATATACGACGGTATTCAGCGCCCGCTCAACGCCATATACGACCAGGCGGGCCATTTCATTACCCGCGGGATCAACGTTCCAGGCCTCGACCAAAGCCGGAAATTCGATCTGATCCCGAATCCCGACCTCAAGGAAGGCGACGAGGTGCAGGTCGGCGACATACTCGGCGAGGTCAGTGAGACCGAGCTGATGATGCACAAGATAATGGTGCCGCCGACCGTCAAGGGCGGCATTCTCAAGAAGAAACCTGAGAAGGGCACCTACACGATCGAGGATGTAATCGCCGAGATCGAGGCGGACGGAGAGGTGCAGGAGGTGCGGATGGCCCACCGCTGGCCGGTGAGGACGCCGCGCCCGATCACGAGGAAGATCCTCCCGGTCAAACCGCTCGTCACGGGGCAGAGAGTGATCGACATGTTCTTCCCGATAAGCCAGGGCGGAACGGCCACGGTCCCGGGCCCCTTCGGAGCGGGAAAGACAGTCGTCCAGCACCAGCTTGCCAAGTGGTCCGACGCGAACATCATCGTCTACGTCGGCTGCGGTGAACGCGGCAACGAGCTGACCGACGTGCTGCAGGAGTTCCCCAAGCTTATAGATCCAAAAACGGACAGGCCGCTGATGGAGCGGACCGTACTGATCGCCAACACCTCTAACATGCCCGTCGCCGCACGCGAGGCGTCGGTCTATACAGGTATAACGATTGCCGAGTACTTCAGGGACATGGGCTACGACGTCGCCGTGCTCGCCGATTCGACCTCGAGATGGGCCGAGGCGATGAGGGAGATGTC
>DAOVNN010000281.1 GCA_030630165.1 Candidatus Krumholzibacteriota bacterium | reverse complement strand
TTGTAGACCTTGTCCTCGTCGATCTTGATTTCGGCCGGCTCCACCATGGGATTGTAATGACCGAGGGTCTCGAGGAACCGTCCGTCGCGCGGCGAGCGCGAATCGGCCACTATGAGCCTGTAGAAAGGTCTCTTCTTCGAGCCCATCTTTTTCAGTCTGATCTTGACTGCCAATTTGACCTCCGTATCAGGTATCCCTCTCGATCACGAGAAGGGAAATCCCGCGGGCATCCTGCCCGACAGTTTGGAAAAACGCTTCATCATCTTGCGCATCTGCTGAAACTGGTTGAGCAGTTTGTTGACGTCCTGGACGTTTGTTCCGCTTCCTTTCGCGATACGCTTCCTTCTCGACCCGTCGATGAGCTGCGGGGAACGCCGCTCGTCAGGAGTCATGGAGCGAATGATCGCCTCCAGTTTCTTCATCTCGGTCTCACCGACGCCGGATGCCAGAGCTTTGTCGACCTTCATCCCCGGGATCATCCCGAGAAGCTGGTCCACAGGGCCCATCTTCTTCAGCCGCTGAAGCTGGTCGAGGAAGTCTTCGAGGGTGAAAGACTCCTTTCGAATCCTGCGCTCGAGCTCCCTGGCTTCCTTCTCGTCGATCGTATCCTGGGCTCTTTCAACGAGGGACAGGACGTCCCCCATGCCCAGGATCCTTCCCGCCATCCTGTCGGGATAAAAGACCTCCAGATCCGAAGCCTTCTCGCCGACAGAGGCGAATTTTATCGGAACGCCCGTTACCGCGCGAACCGACAGCGCGGCGCCGCCCCGTGAATCACCGTCGAGCTTGGTGAGGACGACACCGGAAAAATCTATCTCTTTCTTGAACTCCGCGGCGACACTGACGGCCTCCTGGCCCGTCATACTGTCGAGAACGAGGAGTATTTCTTCAGGGTCGAGTATCTCTCTTATCGTGGAGAGCTCGTCCATCATCTCACGGTCGATATGCAGCCGTCCCGCCGTATCGACGATGATCGTGTCCTTCAGGGTCTTTCTCGCCTCCGAAGCGGCGCCGCGGACAATTTCCGCGACCGGCACATGGTCGCCCGGAGCATATACAGGCACACCAATCTCACCGGCCAGCACCTTGAGCTGCTCGATAGCGGCCGGACGGTAGACATCGGCCGCGACAAGAAGCGGTTTCCGCCCCCTCTTCATGAGGGAAACGGCGAGCTTCGCGCAGAAACTCGTTTTCCCGGCGCCCTGAAGACCGCACACCATCACTGTTGCCGGTGATCCCGAAAGATCGAATCCGGCCGGTGTACCGCCGAGAAGATCAACGAGTTCCTCGTTGACGATCTTTATGACCTGCTGGTCGGGGGACAGGCTGTCGAGCACCTTGCGTCCGACCGCCCTTTCGCCGACCCGGCCGACGAACTCCTTTACTACCTTGTAGTTAACGTCAGCCTCGAGGAGGGCCCTTCGGACCTCCTTCATAGCGGCCTGGATGTGGCTCTCCCGGACCTTCCCATGTCCACGCAGTTCCTTGAACACGCGCGCGAACTTATTTCCGAGGTCCTGGAACAAAAGGACACATCCCGCCCGTAAAAGACATAAAATAACACGGTTCCCCATGACAGGCAAGGGAAAACGGGGAGAGCCGCTTTATCGTGGAAAAGGACTTCTCAGCCCCTTATTGCATTTATGGCGGCAGCGTAGTCGCCGCTCCTGTATACCGCGGTCCCGGCAACGAGACATTCGCCGCCCGCTTCCCGTACAGACCCGGCATTATCCGGTTTTATCCCGCCGTCGACCTCGATCACGAAGGAGAGTCCCTCCTCGTCCCTGAGAGCTGAGGCCTCACGGATCTTGTCGAGCCCCTCGACGATAAACTTCTGCCCCCCGAAACCGGGAAAAACCGTCATGATAAGAAGGAGATCGATATCTCCCAGCAGATGCCTGACGCTGCTCAGCGGCGTATCGGGATTTACCGCCAGCCCGGGCGCGCTGCCTGCCTCGCGGATGCTACGGATGATATCCTGGTGACCTTCCGCGACCGCCTCATAGTGAAATGATACGACGCTGCTGCCTGCCCTGACAAAAGCCTCGGCATACTTCGCCGGATCGCTGATCATCAGATGTGTGATCAGCGGCCTGGTCGCAATCCCTGCTATCGCCTCGACGACCATAGGCCCGAATGTGATATTAGGTACGAAATGGCCGTCCATTACGTCGAGATGATGAAAATCGGCGCCTGCCTTCTCGACCGTCCGGATCTCTTCGTCGAGCCTTGTGAAATCGGCGGAGAGTACCGACGGCGCAACGGCCGTACGGCCCCTTTCAATCGACTGTAGAAACGACGAGCTCAATCGTCCCACCTTCCTTTATCGAGTATCCAGCTGGAGGGTTCTGTGAAAGTATCGTTCCGGGGCATCTGCGCTCGTCCCGCCTGCTCACGACCCGCGTGACGTGGAATCCGCCCCTTTCGAGACGCTCCCTGACAAAGAGGAGATCCTTTCCTGTGAGATCGGGCATGAGAAAGACGGCAGGCTCGCCCGTCATGAAGAGAAGCAGGTCTACCGATGACCCGATCGCTGCGTGCGATCCGCCCTGGGGGCTCGAGGCGGCGACCCTGTTCGGCCCGGTATCGGAAGTAAAAACGCGCGACAGGCTGCCGCGCCTCAGGCGGGCGCTCTCGAGACCGAGTTCCGCCTCCCTCAGCGTTGTTCCGGCGAGATCAGGCACTTCCTCCATCTGCATCCCCGAACTCGTTATCACCTTGACCGTCCTCCTGCCTTTCAGTCCCTCGCCAGGTGAGGGATCCTGGTCGAGGACATACCCCGCTGGCGCGCTGCCGGAATATCGCTCGCCGGTGACCATGAGATTCAGGCCGCTCTCCCTGCACGCCTCTTCAGCCGCTTCGAGCGGGATACCCTTCAGTTCCGGTACGATAACGATATCGCCGCGGCCGGTCAGGATCGGAAGTATCACGAAGTTGAACGCGGCCATACCGAGGATGAATATACCCGCGATGACCGCCGTATATATCAGAAACGGATGATATCCCTTTTTCCCCTCACTCATCTCCTTCTCCTCCCAGTACCGTGCCCTCCCGAAGACCTGCCCCCCGCAGAAACTCATCGGCTGGCAGCACCTTTCTCCCTTCGGCCTGCAGCACGATCAGCCTGACCGCTCCCTCAGCGCATGCGACCTCTATGATCCCGTCGGCGGCCCTGATGACCTTTCCCGGCTGTGCGCCGCCTGACCCTCCATCGCATGGTTCGGACCTGTGTATCTTTATCAGTCTCTTTCCCGCTCTCGTATGACTGCCGGGCCACGGGTTCATGCCCCTTATATGATTATGCACCGCGGCGGCCTCTTTGTTCCAGTCGATCAACCCGTCGCTCTTCTTCAGAAGGGGCGCGAATGTCACCCCATCCTCCGACTGCTCCTCGGGCGCGAGCCCTTCGCCGATGATCCTGTCGAGTGTTTCGACCAGCAGCGGACCTCCCTCATCGGCGAGTCTGTCGAAGAGGTCGCCCGCCGTATCCTCCGGTCCTATCGGTACAGATCTCCGGGCATAGACGGGACCAGCGTCGAGAGCCTTGACCATCCGCATGATAGATATCCCCGTCATACTGTCCCCTGCAGCAACCGCCATGTTTATCGGACTCGCACCTCTCCATCTCGGGAGAAGCGAGGCATGAACATTGACGCATGATACGACTGGAAGTTCGAGAGCCTTCCGCGGAAATATCAGACCGAAGGCCGCGACGATGAAGAGATCGGGCTTGAGACCGGCAAGCCTTTCGAAGGCTCCCTCGTCTTTGAAGCTCTTCATGACCATGACGGGGAGCCCGAGTTCTTCGGCAGCCTTTCTCACGGCGGTCGGCGAACTCTTCCTCCCCCTGCCGGCTGGACGGTCGGGCTGTGTCACCACGAGCTCCGGCCTGTACGCCGACCCGTGGAGGGCCATCAGCGACGGAACGGAAAAATCAGGGGAACCAAAAAAAATGACCCGGGGCATCGCGATATCACTCTCGCTTTCC